>NZ_AKJR01000025.1:86408-105799 GCF_000282235.1 Pseudomonas sp. GM24
CAGAGCGTGGGAACGATCATTATAAGAAGAGGTGTCGATATGCGTCTGTTGAAATCCGTACTCCCGGTCGCCCTGAGCGTGCTGTTCAGCGCTGTAGCTCACGCCCAACCGACGGTCAGCGTCTACAACTGGACCGACTACATCGGCGAAACCACCCTCGCCGACTTCCAGAGCCAAACCGGGATCAAGGTGATCTACGACGTTTTCGATTCCAACGAAACCCTCGAAGGCAAACTGCTCGCCGGTCGTACCGGTTACGACGTGGTCGTACCCTCCAACCACTTCCTCGCGCGTCAGGTAAAGGCCGGCGCATTTCTCAAACTTGATCGCTCGCAGTTGCCGAACTTCAAGAACCTCGACCCGAAACTGCTCGAACTGCTACAGAAAAACGACCCGGGCAACGAGCACTCGGTGCCGTACCTGTGGGGTACGAACGGCATCGGCTACAACGTCGACAAGGTCAAACAGGTGCTGGGCATCGACCACATCGATTCCTGGGCGGTGCTGTTCGAACCCGAGAACCTGAAGAAACTCACCCAGTGCGGCGTGTCGATGATGGATTCCGCAGACGAAGTCTTCCCTGCCGTGCTTAATTACATGGGCATGGACCCGCGCAGCGAAAACCCCGAAGACTATAAAAAGGCTGAAGCGAAACTGCTGAGCATCCGTCCGTACATCACCTATTTCCATTCCTCGAAATACGTATCGGATCTGGCCAACGGCGATATCTGCGTAGCCTTCGGTTATTCCGGCGACGTGTTTCAGGCCGCCAACCGCGCCAAGGAAGCCAAGAACGGCGTGAACATCGCCTATGCGATTCCAAAGGAAGGCGCCAACCTCTGGTTCGATCTGTTGGCGATTCCGGCCGATGCGAGCAACACCAAAGAAGCCCACGCCTTCATTAATTACCTGCTCGATCCGCAGGTGATTGCCAAGGTCAGTGCGTCCGTCGGTTACGCCAACCCGAACCCGTCGGCCAAGCAATACATGGATCCGGAGCTGGTCAACAATCCTGAGGTGTATCCACCTCAAGAAGTCCTCGACAAACTCTACATCTCTACCACCCCGCCTCAAGCGATCATGCGTCTGATGACCCGCTCCTGGAGCAAAGTGAAGTCGAACAAATGAATCAGTACACCCAAGAACACGCCCGTTCCTATTACGCAGCCTCCGCTCGGGCGACTACACCTTATCCGCAACTGGAAGGTGATCTGAGCGCCGATGTCTGCGTGATCGGCGGCGGGTTCACCGGGGTCAACACCGCGATCGAACTGGCCCAGCGCGGGCTGTCGGTGATCTTGATCGAAGCCCGGCGCATCGGCTGGGGCGCCAGCGGACGCAATGGCGGTCAGTTGATTCGCGGGATCGGTCATGAGGTCGAAGGCTTCGCCAAATATGTCGGTCAGGAAGGCGTGCGTTATTTGCAGCGCGCCGGCATCGATTCGGTGGACTTGGTGCGCCAGCGCATCGGCGACAACGGCATCGAATGTGATCTGCGCTGGGGCTTCTGCGACCTGGCCAACACCCCGGCGCAGTTCGCTGCCTTCAAGGATGAATTGCTCGATCTCGCCGAACTCGGTTACGCCCACGAAACCCGGCTGATCGGCCCGGAGCAGATCCGCCAGCAGGTGGTCAACTCCGACATTTATGCCGGTGGGCTGGTCGACATGGGTTCCGGGCACCTGCACCCGCTGGATCTGGTGCAAGGCGAAGCGCGGCTGGCAGCGTCGCTTGGCGTGCGGATTTTCGAGCAGAGTGAAGTGCTGGAAATCATCCACGGCCCAACCGTGCAGGTGCGTTGCGCAAACGGCACGGTGCGCGCTGGCAGTCTGGTGCTCGGCTGCAATGCGCATCTGGACGAGCTCGAACAACAACTCAGTGGCAAGGTGCTGCCGGCCGGCAGTTACATCATCGCCACCGAACCATTGTCCGAGGCGCGCGCCGCGCAGCTGATTCCGCACAATCTGGCAGTGTGCGACCAGAAAGTCGGCCTCGATTACTACCGGCTCTCGGCTGATCGGCGCTTGCTGTTCGGCGGTGCCTGTCACTATTCCGGGCGCGATCCGGCGGACATCGCCGCTTATATGCGGCCGAAGATGCTCAAGGTCTTCCCGCAACTGGCTGACGTGCGCATCGATTACCAGTGGGGCGGCAAGATCGGCATCACCGCCAATCGTTTCCCGCAGGTCGGCCGCCTCAAACAGCACCCGAACGTGTTCTACGCCCAGGGTTATTCCGGGCATGGCCTGAACGTCACGCACTGGTGCGCGAAACTGCTTGGCGAGGCGATTCATGCCGGGCACAGCCAAGGCATGGACGTGTTCAGCGGCGTGCCGCACATGACCTTCCCCGGCGGCCCGGCCCTGCGTTCGCCACTGCTGGCACTGGGGATGTTCTGGTATCGCCTGCGGGAAATGCTCGGCTGACAGCACAAGCAGCGCTGTCGCGATCTGATCGTTCCCACGCTCTGCGTGGGAACGCCGCGCAACGCAGAGCGTGGGAACGATCATCAAACTGCCAACGATGCGCGCTATTCAAATTTGCTCTATCGCCAAGCACTTCTATATTGATGAGGTGCTTTTGCGTTCCTGACGCTCAGTGCCCATTCAATCGAGGAGACATGGATGAAGTCGTCAACCACCGACGAGCCGCGAGCGCCAGGCCAAGCACCCGTCAAAACCCGCCGTTTCGGCATTTCACTCGTCTGGATTGTGCCGATTGTGGCGGTGCTCGTGGGCATTTCGCTGGTGGTGCACAACATCATGCAGGAAGGGCCGACCATCGTGGTCACCTTCAAGACCGGCAGTGGTCTGACGGCCAATAAGACCGAAGTCAAATACCGTAATGTGGTGATTGGCCAGGTCACCGATGTCGAGTTGAGCGACGACCAGAAAAGCGTCAACGCCACGATCAAACTGGCCAAACAGGCCGAAACCTTCACCCGTGAAGACTCACAGTTCTGGGTGGTACGCCCGCGAATCGGTGCCGGAGGCGTGTCGGGTATCGACACTCTGCTCTCCGGCGACTACATCGGTGCCGACATCGGCCAGTCCAACTCCCGAGCGAAAAACTTCAAAGGCCTTGAAAACCCGCCGCCGATCACCTACGGCGAACCGGGCAAGCGTTTCATGCTGCACACCCAGGATCTCGGTTCGCTGGACATCGGGTCGCCGGTGTATTACCGCAAGATCCCTGTCGGCCAGGTCGTCACCTACGCGCTGGCGCCTGACGGTAAAGGCGTGAACATCGAAGTATTCATTCACGCGCCCAACGATGCGTTCGTCACCGAAAACACCCGATTCTGGAACGCCAGTGGCATCGACGTCAGCGTCGGCGCCAACGGTTTTCAGGTGAAAACCGAATCCCTGTCCTCCATGCTGGTGGGCGGCATCGCTTTTCGCGCCCCGGATTACAGCCCCAACGACGTCGCCGCCGCCGATGACAAAGACTTCGAACTGTTCGCCGACCAGACCACCGCCCTCGCCCCGCCCAATGGCAAGGCGCAATACCTGAGTCTGCGTTTCGACCAATCCCTGCGCGGCTTGAAGGTCGGCGCACCGGTGGAATTCCTCGGCATGGAAATCGGTCGGGTGGTGGCGATCAATCTGGATTTCGACGCGAAAAAACGCAGCTTCCCGCTTAACGTCGGCATCGTTATTTACCCGCAACGTTTGGGCATGGCTTACGGAAAAATGCTCACCGCGTTCAAGCATGATCCCAACGATGAGGCCGCCGGTATTCGTCTGATGGGCACCTTCATCGACAATGGCCTGCGCGCCCAGGCCCGCAGTGGCAACCTGCTGACGGGGCAACTGTACGTGGCGCTGGACTTCTTCCCGAAAGCCGAAAAAGTTGCCTTTGACCCCACGGCGCGCCCGGTGGTGATTCCAACCGTGCCCGGCAGCCTCGAACAGTTGCAGGAAAAACTCGAAGCCGTGGTCGACAAGCTCAACAAGCTGCCGGTTGATCGCATCGCCAACAACCTCGACAGCAATCTGATCGAGTTGCGCAAAGGCCTGACCCAGTTCAACGCCAAGACCCTGCCGGGCGTGCAGAGCACTCTGGCCGACGTCAGCAAGACCTTGCAGTCCGCCAGCTCGACCCTGGCCGAAGATTCGCCGCAACGCGAGAAACTCACGGAAACCCTCGACGAACTCGGGCGCATGTCGCGCTCGCTGCGTGAGCTGTCGGATTACCTCGGCCGGCATCCGGAATCGTTGATCCGCGGTCGCCCCGATAACGCCGCGCCGCTGGATCTGAAAGGACCGCCGCGCAATTGAGCACAGGAGCTAACCCAATGGCTTTACCGCTGAAGATCACCGTGCTCGCTGCCTTCATGCTGCTGGGCGCGTGCCGCAGCGACCCGATCAGCTTTCACACCCTGACGCCGGTGCAGATCGCCAACACCCGGACCGGCGCGCAGATTCCGATTGAAGCGCTGAGCGTGCCGCCGCAGGTCGACCGTGCACAAATCGTTATCCGCCAGGGCAACAGCGGCCTGGCGATTCTGGAAACCGATTGGTGGGGGGCGACATTGGCAGATGAATTGCGCGGCGCACTGGCCGATCAATTGAGCAATAGCAGTGGCCAAGGCAACGTTTCGGTGCGCATCGAAGTGCAACGCTTCGACTCGATCCCCGGTCAGTACGGCCTGATCGACGCCAAATGGCGCTTGCGTCCCGACGGCGCCACTGACAATGGCTTGCTGACCTGCCGTTCGACCCTGCAAACACCGTCCGGCCCGACCATCGATGATCTGGTGGGGGCCCAGCAGCACAACGTCAAACGGCTGGCCGAGCAGATCAGTCGGGCGGCAACCGGCAACGCGCGCACCTGCCCTTCGCCGTCCTGACGGACCTACAGATCGAAGCGATCCACCGCACGCCGCCGCTCGTTGTCATCACGCACATCGTAGTTGGCGGTGGTCTGGATGTTGCTGTGGTGCGCGAGCTTCTGCGCAATCGACAAATCATGCTCCTCGATCACCCGCGTAATAAACGAACGGCGGAAATCGTGCGGCATGATCTTCACCCCGACCTGGGTGCCACGCTGACGGGCGATGTAATAGATCGCGTGTTTGGTGATGCGCTCGCGGGTGATATGACTGCCGCGACGGATGCGATTGAACAGAAAGGCATCGTCAGTCTCGCCTTCCTTGAGTTCTGAACGGCGCAGTTCCAGCCATGCATCGAGTTTGGCGAACGCCCACGCCGGTGCGTACTTGATCAGTTGTTTGTTGCCCTTGCCGGTGACGGTCAGGCTGCGCTCGGTGAAGTCGACCTGATTCAAGTCCAGGTCCACCGACTCCGATTTACGCATGCCGGTGCCGTACAACAACGCAATCACCGCCGCATCGCGCAGCCCTTGCGGGCGTGGATCGGCGGCGCACACTTCCATCAGTTCGTGGATCAAAGTGCGCTTCAAGTTGCGCCCCTGCGACAAGCGCGTGCCGGCAATGGCTTTGACCGAACGCATCTTCAACAAGTGATCCTGACTGATCAGGCTCATGCGCCAGGCTTCATTCATAACGCCGCGCACGGCATTTACATACAGCGACGAGGTATTCGGCGCGTAACCGTCGGCGCGCAATGCGGCGACCAGCGCCACGACGTCTTCCGGTTGCAGCCCGTGCCAGGGGATTTCTTCGATACCCACGTCTTCGAAACCGAGACGGTCAGCGGCGTCCTGCAAGACATAACGCATGGTCAGTTGGCTGGACGGCGCCAGGCGGGCCAGATAAAGCGTCAGCGGATTAGTGGTGGACGGTGTGGATTCAGTACTCGACAAGTCAATCAAACGAAACGGCCTTGAATAGAAAACAGTTCAACAAAACAACTTAAAAGTGCAAACAAACTTATATAAAGAGCGACTCTTCCGTAGGACTTTTCGATTAAAAGAGCCGATGAACGGAAGAAGTCTGAACGGTGGCTGTATGGCTTACAGATAGACGAATCGCCGACCGTTTTTTCATGTTCCTTTGACAAAAACGCGCATAACCTTAGTTACAACAGGTTGCTCCGAAAGGCCTGCAACCCTGCCGTCCGTGGACTTAAAAGTCAATCAGGCATTCCCCGGCCGGTATCTCAACCCTTTGAAATTCCGTGTTTTTCAGACAATCGGCTGAAGGATGGCTGTCGCCCCGAGGTTCTTATGAGTCAAGCGTTTCTGCCGTTTTCCCGGCCGAGTATCGGCGATGAAGAAATAGCCGCAGTTGAACAAGTACTGCGTTCGGGCTGGATTACTACAGGCCCTAAAAGCCAGGCACTGGAAGAACAGTTTGCCGACTATGTCGGCTGCAAGCATACAGTGGCACTTTCCTCGGCCACCGGCGGCATGCACATCACCTTGCTGGCCTTGGGCATTGGCCCGGGTGACGAAGTCATCACCCCGTCGCAGACCTGGGTCTCGACCGCCAACATGATCTCGCTGCTCGGCGCCACACCGGTGTTCGTCGACGTTGATCGCGACACCTTGATGACCGACGCCGCGCGCATCGAAGCCGCCATCAGCCCACGCACCAAAGCAATCATTCCCGTGCATTACGCCGGCGCCGCGTTTGATCTTGATCCGCTGTATGCGCTGGCCGACAAGCACGGCATCGCGGTGATCGAAGACGCTGCGCACGCTGCCGGCACCCGCTACAAGGGGCATCACGTCGGCGCGCAGGGCACGGCGATTTTCTCCTTCCATGCGATCAAGAACATGACCTGTGCCGAAGGCGCGATGTTCGTCACCGACGACGAAGCCTTGGCCAGCCGCGTGCGCATGCTCAAGTTCCATGGTCTGGGCGTCGACGCCTACGATCGCCTGACCGGTGGCCGCAAGCCGCAGGCGCAAGTGATGGAGCCGGGGTTCAAATACAACCTCGCCGACATCAACGCCGCGATTGCGCTGGTGCAACTGGAGCGTCTGGACGCAATCAACGCCCGCCGCACGGAACTGGCCGCCGCCTACCGGCAAAAACTCGAAGGCCTGCCGGTGCAACCGCTGGCCCTGCCCGCTTACGCACAAACCCACGCCTGGCACCTGTTCATCCTGCGCATCGACAGCGAGCGCTGCGGCATGGACCGCGAAGCCTTTATGAAAGGCTTGCAGGACCAGGGCATCGGCACCGGTATCCATTTCATCGCCACCCACCTGCACACCTGGTATCGCCAGCGTGATCCCGATCTGTATCTGCCCGACACCGAGTGGAACTCGGCGCGGCTGTGCTCGATTCCGTTGTTTCCCGACATGAGCGATCAAGACCTTGATCGCGTGGTCGGCGCCATCGCCACTCTTATGGACAAACGCCCGTGAAACCCTATCCGATCCGCTGTGTGTCGATCGTTATCCCGGTCTACAACGAACAGGACAGCCTGCCGCAACTGCTGCGCCGCACCGAGGCGGCCTGCCGGATGCTGCGTCACGATTACGAAATCGTCCTCGTTGACGATGGCAGCCGTGACGAGTCCGCCAACCTTCTGGAAGAAGCTGCGAGCCGTGAGGACAGCCCGTTCGTGGCGGTCATCCTCAACCGCAACTACGGCCAGCACGCAGCAATCATGGCCGGTTTCGAACAATGCAAAGGCGATGTGGTCATCACCCTCGACGCCGACTTGCAGAACCCGCCGGAAGAAATCCCCCGGCTGGTTGCTGAAGCGGAAAAGGGTTACGACGTGGTCGGCACCGTGCGCGGCAACCGTCAGGATTCGGCCCTGCGCCGCTACCCGTCGAAGCTGATCAACCTTGCTGTGCAACGCTCGACCGGCGTCGCCATGAGCGACTACGGCTGCATGCTCCGCGCTTACCGCCGCACGATCATCGACGCGATGCTCGCCTGCCGCGAGCGCAGCACCTTCATTCCGATTCTGGCCAACAGCTTCGCCCGCCACACCACCGAAATCGTCGTCGCCCACGCCGAGCGTGAGCACGGCGATTCGAAGTACAGCCCGATGCGTTTGATCAATCTGATGTTCGACCTGATCACCTGCATGACCACCACACCTTTGCGCCTGCTGAGCATCGTCGGTTTCACCATGGCCGGGCTTGGATTGCTGTTTGCCTTCGCGTTGATCGTCATGCGCCTGGCGTTCGGTGCCGGCTGGGCCGGTGACGGCATGTTCGTACTGTTCGCCGTGCTATTTGTGTTCACCGGTGGCCAGTTCATCGGCATGGGCCTGCTCGGTGAATACCTCGGGCGCATGTACAGCGACGTGCGCGCCCGCCCGCGTTTCTTCGTTGAAAAAGTCTTGCGCGGCCAACCCGCCATGCCGCCGCGCGCCATCACCGTCGACGGTCTCTCCTCCTCCAATGATCAGGTTCTCTCATGAGCGCAAAAACGGTTGTCTTCGCTTATCACGATATTGGCTGCGCCGGCATTCAAACGCTGCTCGACAGCGGCTATGACATTGCGGCGGTGTTCACTCACGCCGATGACCCGAAAGAGAACGCGTTCTACGGATCGGTTGCGCAACTTTGTGCCAACAAAGGCATCCCGGTGCACGCGCCGGAAGACGTCAACCATCCGTTGTGGATCGAACGGATTGCCAAACTCGCCCCTGAGTACATCTTCTCCTTCTACTACCGCAACCTGCTGATCGAGTCGTTGCTGGCCGTGGCCAAAAAAGGCGCGTTCAACCTGCACGGCTCGCTGTTGCCGAGCTACCGCGGCCGCGCCCCGGCGAACTGGGTGCTGGTCAATGGCGAAAGCGAAACCGGCGTCACCTTGCACCGCATGGTCAAACGTGCCGATGCCGGCGCCATTGTTGCCCAACAGCGCGTGGCCATCGAACGCAGCGACACCGCGTTGAGCCTGCACGGCAAGTTGCGCACCGCCGCCGCTGATCTGCTGCGCGACGCGCTGCCGGCAATGCTGCAAGGCAAGACCAGCGAAACCGCGCAGGACGAATCCAAAGCCACCGTGTTTGGTCGTCGCACCGCAGCGGACGGCAAACTGGTCTGGGCGAAACCTGCCGAGCAATTGTTCAACCTGGTTCGCGCGGTGACCCAACCGTATCCGGGCGCTTTCTGCGCCGTGGGCGAGCACAAACTCATCGCCTGGAGCGCCGAAGTCGTCAAGGGCAACGACGGCCAGGCACCGGGACGGGTGATCAGCGTCGATCCGCTGCGCATCGCCTGCGGTGAAGACTCGCTGGTGATCCTCTCCGGCCAACGCAACGACAACGGCCTGTTCCTCAGTGGCCCGCAACTGGCCAACGAACTCGGTCTGGTCGACGGCTCGCTGTTGCGCGGAGCTGAATCCGGCCGCGCACCGCGTCGCACTCGCGTACTGATCCTTGGCGTCAACGGCTTCATTGGCAATCACTTGTCCGAGCGTCTGCTGCGCGATGACCGCTACGAAGTCTATGGCCTGGACATCGGTTCCGATGCCATCGACCGTCTGCGCAGCCATCCGCACTTCCACTACGTCGAAGGCGACATCAGCATTCACTCCGAGTGGATCGAGTACCACATCAAGAAGTGCGACGTGGTCCTGCCGCTGGTAGCCATCGCCACGCCGATCGAATACACCCGCAACCCGCTGCGCGTGTTCGAACTCGACTTCGAAGAAAACCTGAAACTGGTGCGCTACTGCGTCAAGTACAACAAGCGCGTGATCTTCCCGTCGACCTCGGAAGTCTATGGCATGTGCCAGGACAAGCACTTCGACGAAGACACCTCCAACCTGGTGGTCGGCCCGATCAACAAGCAGCGCTGGATCTATTCGGTGTCCAAACAACTGCTGGATCGGGTGATCTGGGCCTACGGCGCCAAGGGTCTGAATTTCACCCTGTTCCGCCCGTTCAACTGGATGGGCCCGCGTCTCGACCGCCTGGATTCGGCACGCATCGGCAGCTCCCGCGCCATCACTCAGTTGATCCTCAATCTGGTGGAAGGCACGCCAATTCGCCTGTTCGACGGCGGTGAGCAGAAACGCTGCTTCACCGACATCGCTGACGGCGTCGAAGCACTGGCGCGGATCATCGATAACGACAACGACGTCTGCAACGGCCAGATCATCAACATCGGTAACCCGGACAACGAAGCCAGCATCCGTCAGTTGGGCGAAGAGCTGCTGCGTCAGTTCGAAGCGCATCCGCTGCGTGACAACTTCCCGCCGTTCGCCGGTTTCCGCGACGTCGAGAGCAAGGCGTTCTACGGCGCCGGTTACCAGGACGTCGAGCACCGCAAACCAAGCATTGCCAACGCCAAGCGCCTGCTTGACTGGACGCCGACCGTGGAAATGCGCGAGACCATCGGCAATACGCTGGATTTCTTCTTGCGTGAAGCCATGCTCGAACAAGCGGACAAGCGTTGATGCAGGCCGGTCTACGCATCGACGTCGACACTTTTCGCGGCACCCGTGAAGGTGTGCCGCGCTTGCTGGAAATGCTCGACGAGGCGCAGATCAAGGCGACGTTTTTCTTCAGTGTCGGCCCCGACAACATGGGCCGGCATCTGTGGCGTCTGATCCGCCCGCAGTTCCTCTGGAAAATGCTCCGCTCCAATGCCGCCGGCCTGTATGGCTGGGACATTCTACTGGCCGGCACCGCGTGGCCGGGCAAACCGATTGGCCGTGACCTCGGGCACCTGATGCGTCAGGCCCGCGATGCCGGTCATGAAGTCGGTCTGCATGCCTGGGATCACCACGGCTGGCAGGCCAACGCCGGGCGCTGGAGCAATGCGCAACTGATCGAGCAGATCCGTCAGGGCGTCGACACCTTGAGCGACATTCTCGGCGAAAAAGTCGAGTGTTCGGCCGCCGCCGGTTGGCGTGCGGATGAACGCGTGATCGAAGCCAAGCAAGCCTTCGGCTTTCGCTACAACAGCGATTGCCGTGGGCAACGCCTGTTTCGCCCGTTGCTGGCCGACGGTACGCCGGGTACTCCACAGATTCCCGTGGACCTGCCGACCTTCGACGAAATCGTTGGCCCCATCGTCGCAGCGCGCGACTTCAACAGTTTCATTCTCGATCACTTCCGCCCGCAACAGCTCAACGTCTACACCATTCATGCCGAAGTGGAAGGGATTCTGATGGCTGAGGATTTTCGTCAATTGCTGGCCGCTGCACGTCAGCGCAACATCGCGTTCAAAGCGCTGGGCGATTTGTTGCCCGAGTTCTTCAACACCTTGCCCGTGGGCCGTGTGCAACGCGGCGCCCTCGACGGCCGTGAAGGCTGGCTGGGAGTGCAAGGCGCATGACTAAACGCTGGACGCTGCCACTGTTGTTGCTGGTCATTTGCTTGCTGGCCTATCTGCTGCCGCTGAGCACGCATGGTTTGTGGATTCCCGACGAAACCCGTTACGCGCAGATCAGTCAGGACATGCTGCTGAGCGGCAACTGGGTGTCGCCGCACTTTATGAGCCTGCGTTATTTCGAGAAGCCGATTGCCGGTTACTGGATGATCGCGCTGGGGCAGGAATTGTTTGGGCAGAACCTGTTCGGCGTGCGCTTTGTGTCGGCGCTGAGCACCGGCCTGAGCGTGCTGCTGTGCTATCTGCTCGCCCGGCGTTTGTGGAACGAACCGCGCAAAAGCTTCGTCTGCGCCCTGCTCTACATGAGTTTCACCATCGTCGCCGGGCAGGCCGGTTACGCCAACCTCGATCCGCAATTCACCTTTTGGGTCAACCTGAGTCTGCTGGCGCTGTGGTTTGCCCTCGACAGCCACACCAGCGGCAAGCGCATGGCGGCCTGGGCACTATTGGGCCTGGCCTGCGGCATGGGTTTCATGACCAAGGGATTCCTCGCCTGGCTACTGCCGGTGTTGATCGCCCTGCCGTGGATGCTCTGGCAAAAACGCTGGCGTGAACTGCTGATGTTCGGCCCGGTGGCGATTGCCGTGGCGATCCTCGTCAGCCTGCCGTGGGTGCTTTCGGTGCATGCACAGGAGCCGGACTACTGGCGGTTCTTCTTCTGGCACGAACATATTCGTCGCTTTGCCGGTGATGACGCGCAACACGATGCGCCGTGGTGGTTCTATCTGCCGCTGCTGGTGGCGTTCAGTTTGCCGTGGGCGGGATTGCTACCGACGGCGTTCAAGCAAGCCTGGCAAAGCCGTGCTCAGCCCAACGTCGTGTTTTTGCTGCTGTGGCTGCTGATGCCGCTGCTGTTTTTCAGCCTGAGCAACGGCAAATTGCCGACCTACATCCTGCCGTGCCTGCTGCCGATGGCGTTGTTGCTGGGCAATGCGCTGGCCGACCGTTTGCGTCTGGAGCAAGGTCGCGCGCTGAGCATCAACGGTGTGCTGAATCTGTTGCTGGGCGTTGTTACGTTGATCGCGCTGGTCTATCTGCAACTGACCAAACCGGTCTACGACCACGAACTGCACAGCATGGTGCTGGTGTTTATCGCGCTGATCGGCTGGATCATCGCCAACCTGCTGCAAGCCTTTCTGCCGCTGCAATGCTGGGCAGCACCGGCGCTGGGCAGCCTGTTGCTGATCGCAGTGTTGCCGGCAGCGCTGCCGAAGTCGGTGGTCGCCAACAAGATGCCCGATCAGTTCATCAAGCACCACGTCAGCGAACTGGCGCAGACCGATCACCTGCTGAGTAACGACCTCGGCGCTGCGTCGGCGCTGGCCTGGCGCCTGAAAACCCCGCAAGTGGCGTTGTACAACACGATAGGCGAATTGAAATATGGCCTTGCCTATCCTGACGGCATCCAACAGCGGGTCGATCCCGATCACGTGCAACAGTGGATGCGCGAGGCGCGCCGCAGCGGTTCAGTCGGCGTGGTGATGCGCGTCAAGGGGCAGGACGAACTGGACGAAATCGATAGATTGCCAAAGGACGGCGTCCGTTATGAGCAGGGCAACCTGGTGATCATGATCCTGCCCAGGGAGGCGTCATGAGCCTGTTGCTGCTGTTGGCTGCGTGCCTGCTGACTTGTCTGGGGCAGATTGCGCAGAAGTACGCCGTGGAGAGTTGGCGCGGGGGCGATTCTTCGCTGACCGCCAAACTGCGCTCGCCGTGGTTATGGCTGGCCCTGCTCGCCCTCGGCTCGGGCCTGTTGGTCTGGCTGCTGGTGTTGCAGCGGCTGGAAGTCGGCATTGCCTATCCGATGCTCAGCCTCAACTTCGTGCTGATCACTCTGATCGCGCGCTTCGTCTTTCGTGAGCCCATCGACCGCCAGCATTGGCTTGGCGTGGCATTGGTCATCGGCGGCGTGGTTTTGCTGGGGCAACCGTCATGAATCAACGTCGCGGCATAACGTTCGCGCTGAGCAGCGTGCTCCTCGTCAGCGCTGCGCAACTGGGCATGCGCTGGAGCATGACCCGCCTGCCCGCGCCGGAACAATGGCTGCACATCGACAGCCTCGATTGGCAGGCGCTGGCCGTGGTCATCGCGGCGATTGTTGCCTACGCCCTGTCGATGCTCTGCTGGCTCGCCGCCCTGCGCGATCTGCCGCTGGGCCGGGCTTACTCGCTGCTGAGCATCAGCTATGCGCTGGTTTATCTGCTGGCGGCCAGCCTGCCGCTGTTCAACGAATCCTTCAGTTTCACTAAATCACTGGGCGTGGCGTTGGTCATGCTCGGGGTCATCACCATCAACACTCGTCCGGCTCGTGCGCCCGCATTCAGGAGTGCTCCATGAAAATCACAGTATTTGGCAGCGGTTATGTCGGTCTGGTGCAAGCGGCTGTGTTGGCCGAAGTTGGCCATGATGTCGTGTGCATGGACGTCGACCAGAAGAAGGTCGACCTGTTGCGCCAGGGTCATGTCAGCATCTTCGAACCGGGGCTGGCCAGCCTCGTTCGGGAAGGTCTGGATTCGAAACGCCTGCAATTCACCACCGATGAACAACTTGCCGTGCAGCACGCTCGGGTGGCGTTCATTGCCGTCGGTACGCCGTCGCGTGAGGACGGCTCGGCCGATCTGCGTTATGTGCTTTCGGTGGGTGATGCGATTGCCCGCCATCGTGAGCAGCCGTTGATCATCGTCGAGAAATCCACGGTGCCGGTGGGCACCGGCGATACGCTGCGCACGCACATCGAAAAGGCTTTGATCAAGGTCGGCCGCCTGCTGCAGTTCGATATCGTCTCCAACCCGGAATTTCTCAAGGAAGGCTCGGCGGTTGCCGATTGCCGGCGTCCGGACCGTATCGTCATCGGCTGCGAAGGCGATGAAGTGCGCGACGTGATGCGCGATCTGTACTCGCCGTTCAACCGCAACCACGACCGCATCATGTTCATGGACCTGCGCAGCGCCGAGCTGACCAAGTATGCCGCCAACTGCATGCTGGCGACCAAGATCAGCTTCATCAACCAGATCGCCGAATTGGCCGAGCACTTGGGCGCCGACATCGAATCGGTACGCCAGGGCATCGGTGCCGACACGCGCATCGGTTACCACTTTATCTACCCGGGCTGCGGCTATGGCGGTTCGTGCTTTCCCAAAGACATGCGCGCGCTGATCCACAGTGCCGAAGAGGCGCATTGCTCCAGCGACTTGCTGCAAGCGGTCGAGGCGATCAATCAGCGCCAGAAACACAAACTGTTCGAGCGTATCAACGCGTTCTATCGCGGCGATCTGCGTGGCAAGACCTTCGCCCTGTGGGGCCTGGCGTTCAAACCCAACACTGATGACATGCGCGACGCGCCGAGCCGCGTGTTGCTGGAGGAACTGTGGGCCGCCGGTGCCAGCGTGCGTGCCTTCGACCCGGAGGCCATGCAGGAAACCCAGAACCTTTACCCGGACGAGTCGAAATTGATGCTGATGGGCACACCGGAATCGGTATTGCCCGGCGCCGATGCGTTGATCATCTGCACCGAGTGGCAGCAATTCAAGGCACCGGATTTCGACCTGATCAAACAGCGCCTTAACACCCCGTTGATTTTCGACGGCCGCAACCTGTACGACGCCGAGCGCCTGGCGCGCAATGGCTTCCAGTACTTCCCGATGGGCCGTGGCGAATCGCGTAAGTTGCCGATCCCGCTGCAACAGTGGCCGCACGCGTCCGACGTCGCTTGATTACGCTGTCGCCTGAGATTCGCCGGCAGTCGCTGATCGCAGGGCTGCTGGCGTTTTTATTGTTCATCGCCGGGGTCTTCGGGCAGGCCCCGATTGGTTTCGATTCGCGGTTTGTGTTGTTCGCGCAGGAAATGCTGCGCCATGGGCCGACGGTGTTTCCGACGACTTATGGTCAGCCGTACGCGGATTATTCAGCAGTTTCGACGCTGTTTATCTGGCTGCTGTCGTTGCCGTTCGGTGCGGTGAATGCGTTGACCGCGTGGGCGCCGAGTGCGATCGCCGGCGCACTGATCGTGACGCTGATGTACCGACTGTTGGCGCCGTACTCGCGGCGCTGGGCGTTGATCAGTATTGCGTGGCTGATGCTCACCAGTGGCTTTGTCACCGAAGTGCGCGCGGTGTCGCAGGATTTGATGCTCGCGGCGGTGGCGTTCGCGGTGTTCTATCTGGGGTATGCCCATGATCATTTTGGCGGCAGGCGTCACTGGCCGCTGATCTTCGTTTTGCTGTTGCTCGGTTTCGGCATTCGCGGGCCGATTGGTCTGGTGGTGCCGACTGGCATGCTCTGCAGTTATTACCTGTTCAACCGGCAATGGTCGCGACTCTTGGTGTTCGGTGTGTTGGCTTCGCTGTTGCTGGCCGCGTGTGTCGGGTTGTTGTTATGGCTAGCGCAGGTCAGCGGTGGGCCGGTGTTTTTGCAGGACGTGATCCGCATGCAGTTCATGGGGCGCATGGACGGCAGCGAAGGCGTCAGCGGTTCGCTGTATTACTTCACTAGCTCCTTTGGTAACTATGCCCTCGCCTACCCGTTGGCATTGCTGGTGTTGGCGGCGGCCTGGCTGAGCAAACCACAGCAGCGTGGCCCTGCGTTACGCCTGGTGCAGTATTGCGCGGCAGCCGGACTGATTGTGATGGTCGGCTTGTCGATTCCCCAGGCGAAGAAGGCGCGGTATTTGCTGCCGATGTTGCCCATGGCCGCGATCATTGCGGCGTATCCGTTTCAGGTCGCGCATGGTTGGGTATTTCGTTGGTTGCGCGGGTTGATGCTGGGTGTGTGGCTGGTCACGCCGGGCTTGTTGATGGTGGTGTTGCTGATCGCCCGACGGCGGTTTCCCGAGCAATTGGGTGAGGTTTCGATTGTTTTGATCGCGTTGGGCGTGCTGCAGCTGTTGGCGTTGTCGCGATTGTTGGTCCCGCGTTGGCGAGCCGAAGTGCTGGCGTTGTGTGCCGTGTTGGCGCTGTGGTCGGTTTATGCGGCCGTGTTCGAACCGGTGGAGCGGCGTCTGTACGACACGCAAACGTTCAGCCGCGAGGTCTTCGCTCAGATCCAGCATAACCCCGCACCGCTGGTGCTGCACGGCATGGGCAAGGACGCGAAGGCGATCAAGTTCATGGTCAATCTCCCGCAGGATCTGCAACCGCAGTTCAGTGACTCGATCCAGCAACTGGAGGCGATCAAAGGCCCGGCGTGGCTGATGATGGACCGCAGTGATCTGGCATCCCTCAAGGGCACGCCGCTGGAAAGCGCGCAGCCAGTGTTGAGTGGGCGTTTCGACAAAAACGACTATGTATTGCTGTGGCTGAAACCGTAACCTGTCCAGCTCTCGACCGGCAGGATGCGCCTCAACATGACCTTCGACGTACGCCGCGCCAGCCTTGCTGACGCGCAAGCCCTCCCCGCGATCGAGCATTCGGCAGCGCAATTGTTTCGTCTTGATCCGCCATTGGCGTGGCTGGCTGATGCCGAGGTGCCCGATGCTGGCCAACATCTGCTGGCCATCGAACAGGCGTACGTGTGGGTTGCTGAACATAGCGGTGGGCAACTGACTGGATTTGTTCGTGCTGTCGACATTGATCAGCACCTGCACATTGAGGAGCTATCCGTCAGTCAGGCTTTTCAAGGACAAGGCATCGGTCGCGCACTGGTTGCGGCAGTCATTGAACAAGCGCGCGCGATGCAGTTGAACTCAGTGACATTGACCACCTTTCGCGATCTGCCATGGAATGCACCGTTTTATCAGAGGATGGGGTTTGTCGAGTTGGCGAATGTAAAAGCCGAACGCCATTTACGCGATGCGCTGCAAGCCGAAATCGTCTGCGGATTTCCCCCAGAGCGGCGCTGCGCCATGCGCCTGCGCCTGATTTGAAAGCAATGAAGATCCTTGTGGAGCGAGCCTGCTCGCGAAGCGGAGGGTGTCAGTCAACATTGTATGTATCTGGTACAACGGCTCCCACAGGAATTGTGGTGTGGCGGCTTGACCGGTGGTGACTGCCCGGTAAGGATGGCGTACGCCCGCCCAGCATTTGAAATAAGGACATTGACCCTTCGTGGCCACCTACTCGCGCCTCATCCGCCGGTTGATGATCAGTTCGCTGACCGTCGTTATCAGCCGCGCCCTGATCAGCCCGCTGCTGACCCTGTTCCTCAGCAACAAGCTCAAACTCAACCCGCAGGATGTCGGTCTGCTGTTGGGCATTGCGGTGTTCAGCGCCACGTTGCTGTCGCTGTATGGCGGCTACATCATCGATCGGCTGGACAAGCGCCGGTTGCTGATCCTGACCATGCTCTCCAGCGGCATCGGCCTTATCCTGCTGACCTTCGCGCAGAACCTGTATCTGGTCACCCTGGTGCTGATCATCAGCGAAACGGCGTCGGCGCTGTTCCTCATCTGCGCCAAAGCCATCCTCAGTGAAAACCTGCCGGTGGGCCAGCGGGTCAAGGCGTTTTCCCTCAACTACACATTGACCAATATCGGCTATGCGGTCGGCCCGATGATCGGCGTGGTGATTGCCGGGGTGCAGCCTTCGGCGCCCTTCATCGTTGCCGGTGCGATTGCCATCGGCAGCATATTTTTGCTGCTCGGCGCCGCCCGGGAAGCCAGCCCGATCGCTCCAGTCGCTGCGCCACCCAGCTTTCTGAAAACCCTGATCATCCTGAAAAACGACCGCACGATGATCCTGTTTACCCTGGGCTGCCTGCTCAGCACGCTGGTGCACGGGCGTTTCACCCTGTACCTGTCGCAATACCTGCTGGTCACCCACACCCAGCAACAGACGCTGGAGACCATGGCCGCCCTGCTCGCCTGCAATGCAATCACGGTGATCCTGTTGCAGTACCAGATCGGCCGCCTGCTCAGCCGAGAACACCTGCGTCACTGGATTGCCGGCGGCACTGCGTTGTTCATCGTCGGGCTGATCGGTTTCAGTCTGGCCGACAGTCTGCTCGGCTGGTGCGTGGCGATGTTTATCTTCACCTTGGGCGAGATGATCATTTACCCGGCCGACTTTTTGTTCGTCGACACCCTCGCCCCGGAAGAACTGCGCGGCAGCTACTACGGCGCGCAGAATCTGGCGGCGTTGGGTGGTGCGGCCAGTCCAGTCATGTGCGGATTTCTGCTGATGCACACACCGGCGCCGAGCATGTTTTATGCCTTGAGCGCACTGGCGGCTGTGGGCGGCTACTTGTGCTTCGTCAGTGGCCGTCGCGTCGCTTCAATGCAAAATTAATGCACTAAATCTTCATTAATATGAATTTGTCAGCATCGAGTTTGCCCGGCACACTGTGCACGTTCCTCCCCCAATGTTGGAACACTTCGAGGGCTTTCCGGATATGCCGGACAAGTCCTTTTTTTTGCCTCGAATTTGCTGCAAGGATCGGATTCACATGCTCGCTCGCTGGTTGCCCGCCGCCATCAATACCCGCCCGACCGAATGGAGCCGCGCCGCCATCGGCATGGCATTGGGCACATTGTTCAGCGTGTGGTTGTGCGCGCAGGTGTTCGGTCACGACGTCGCCTATCACCTGATTGGCCCGCTGGGGGCATCGGCGGTGTTGCTGTTCGCCGTGTCATCCGGCGCCCTCGCCCAACCCTGGTCGATTCTCGGTGGTTATTTGTGTGCCGGCGTTGTGGCGTTGCTGGTGGCTCACGTGCTCGGCCGAACTCTGGGCAGCGCCTGCCTGGCGGCGGGCATGGCGCTGATACTGATGTGCTGGCTGCGTTGCCTGCATCCGCCGGCCGGGGCGTTGGCATTGACGCTCGTATTGGCCGATCCAGCGACCATCGCGATGGACTGGAAAGCCATGGAACCGGTGATGCTCGGCGCGGCGTGCATGCTGCTCAGTGCCTTGGCCTACAACAACCTGACCCGTATCCGTTACCCGAAACGCCCCGCTGAACCAGCGCCGATGGTTGCCCCGGTCGACAGTCAGGCAATCACCGCAGAAGACCTCAAACTCGCGTTGGCCGATATGGAAGCCTTCATCGACATCACCCCCGAGGATCTCGAACAACTGATCCATGCCAGCGAACTGCACGCCAAGCGCCGCAGCATTACCCAAACCTTCCGCTGACTCTGTGTAGGAGCTGCCGCAGGCTGCGATCTTTTGATCTTGCTTTTTAACGGTCAACAGATCGCAGCCTTCGGCAGCTCCTACATGAG
>NZ_AKJR01000026.1:0-11737 GCF_000282235.1 Pseudomonas sp. GM24
CACGCGGAGCGTGGGAATGATCATCTTGCCAAGGTCAGACCAGTTCCAGTTCCAGCTCCTGTTTGACCGGTACCACCTCAAACCGGTCCGCCAGAAACGGCGTGATATCCAGCGGCAGCGGTTCATCGTTGACCAGCTTATCCAGCAACACGCCAGTAATCGCCGAGGTCAGAATCCCGGTGCGGAAGTGCCCGCAGGCATTCAGATACCCCTCCACCCCGCGCATCGGCCCGAGAATCGGCAACTCATCCGGCGAACCCGGGCGCAACCCCGCCCACGTACGCTTGAGGTTGACGTCTTTCAGCTCCGGCAGACACCGCACTGCGCCCTGCACCAGCCCGGCGATTTCCGGGTAGGTGGTGGTGACGTCGAAGCCTTTGTCTTCAGTGGTGCTGCCGATCAGGATCTCGCCGTTGTCCTTTTGCGCCACGTAGCAGTCGCTGGTGGTCAGGCAGCCGTTGAGGATTTTCGGCATGCGCTCGGTGAGCAGAATCTGGCCTTTCACCGGTTTCACCGGGATGCGAATCCCCGTCGCCCATTCGCTCAGATCCGCCGCCCAGGCACCGCCGGCGTTGATCAGCGTCTTGCAGTGGAATACGCCCTCCTCAGCCGTCTGCACACCGGTGACGCGGCTACCGTGGTGCAACACGCCGGTGACGTTGGTGTTGACGAAAATGTCGACGCCGTTCTGCCGCGCGCCTTCCATGTAGGCATCGGCGAGGCGGAACGGGCTGACCTGGTGATCGCAGAGAAATTCCAGTGCCCCGCGTGCTTCATGGCTGACGCTCGGTTCAGCCTCGCGCAGCGCCGCCTGATCAAGCCAGCGCACCTGGTCGGCCAGGTGCGGAATGCAGCCGACGATGTGCTCGGCGTAGAGCCGGTCTTCGTCGTCGTAGATGACGAATTTCAGCCCGGTCTTTTCGAACTTGAAATCCATCCCGTGATTGTCTTTCAGCTCACGGTGCAGCGCCGGGTACAACGCGTTGGACTGCAAGGCAAAATCGAAAAACGACTCCGGCAGAATGTGCGGCGTGCTCGCGTCCACGGCGACCGCCGCGCCCTGGGTTTCGCGTTTGCGGTTGGCCGACATCATGCGGAAGAAAATCACCCCGCAACCGAGGCCGACCGACTCACCGATCGCCCACAAACCGCCGGCCGAGGCCCGGGTCGCGTTGCCCGGGCGCTTGGCGTCGATCAGTGCGACCTTGAGGTTTTTGCGCTTGGACAGTTGATAGGCGCAGGACGCCCCGATCACGCCACCACCGGCGATGACCACGTCGTAGAACTTACTCATGGGCAGCGGCCTCCGTGCCGATGGACTGGAACGCGGAAAAGGGAATCGGATCGATCGGGAAACGCGGGCGCAGCCAACCAACGTCCTTGCGTCCGGTGGCCTGGCGCAGGCGGTCGCTGCAGTAGCCGACGCACATCCGGCCCTGACAATCGCCCATGCTCACGCGGGTGCGCATTTTCAGGCTGGCGATGTCTTGCACGCCCTGCTCCAGCGCCAGGTCGATGTCGGCGCGGGTGGCGTGTTCGCAACGGCAAATCACCGTATCGGCAGCAGGCAATGCAGTCTGGCCAACGCCGCGTTCGGTGTAGCGATCCACAGCGGCGCGGAAGCGCACGATGGCTTTGAGTTTGCTCAAGTAGCGGTCGCGACGCACACGCGCCAATTCCTCTTCGAGCACTCCGCGCTGCAGCAGAATCGAGGTCGCCGCGATCTTGCCGGCGAGCATTGCCGCTTCACCACCGCGAATCCCGCCCATGTCGCCGGCCAGATGCACGTGAGGTTCGTTGCTTTGCTGCCAGACGTTGGCGTTGGCGCGCAGATAACCGTCGTCGCTGAAGCCATGATCCAGGCCCATCTGCTGACTCAGTTGGGTGCGCGGAATAAAGCCGTAACCGACCGCGAGGGTCTTGGCTTCGAAGCGCTCGACGCGGCTCATGTCCGGTTCCCACGTCGCCGAGTACGGCGCGACGCTGACGCTTTTCAGCTCGCCTTCGCCGTGGGCTTCGACCACGCCCCAGCCGTAGTTCATCGGGATACCGTGCAGTTTCAGGTAGGCGAGCATGCTCAAACCGTCGAGAAACAGCTGCGGCTTGTTCAGCAGCGCCAGACTTTCACGGGCAATCTTGCCGAACGCACAGGCTTCATACACGCCCGCGACGCTGACGCCCGAAGCGTGCAACTGCGTCGCCACCAGCGGCAGCAACGGCCCAGTGCCGGCGATGATCACCGGTCCTTGCGGCTTGACCACGCCGCTTTTGATTTGCAGTTGCAGGCCGCCAAGCATGATCACCCCCGGCAAGGTCCAGCCGGGAAACGGCACGCTGCGTTCGTGGCAACCGGCGGCCAGGAGCAATTGTGGATACTCGATTTCGTGCAATTGCTCGTCGCCATCCAGCACCACTAGCGCGCGAGTGCCTTCGGCGCCGACCACGCGATGGTTGAGGCGAACGTCGATCAGCCCGGCCTGCTCCTGAAAATCACCGTGCAGTTTGCCCAATGCTTCGGAATAACGCGGGCCGAGATAATCCAGTTGCACGCCATCACGCAGCGGCCCGCGATAAACCACGCCGCCAAGCCGCGATGCTTCTTCAAGCAAGGTGCAGCGCACACCGTGGCGCGCCAGTTCGATGGCCGCTGCCATCCCCGCCGGGCCACCGCCGACGATTACCGGTTGCAGGTTCATACGACCTCCTGCGCAGTGATGCGGTTGACCTGGGTTTCAATCTGCATGCCGTCGCGCACGACGGTCTGACAGGCACGGCGTTTGTGCCGGCCATTGATTTTCACCAGGCAGCACTGGCACACGCCCATGCCGCAGTAGGCGCCGGTGATCTGGTCGTGATCATTACGGGCAATCTGGCGAACGCCGAGGGACTGGATAACGCTGAGGACGGTTTCACCAATGGCGGCGGTGACCGCTTGGCCGTTGATGTGGACGGTCATATCCGCCTGCGCCAACGGCTGGATATCGAAAGTTCTTTCTTGGCAGTGCATTGCGATGTTCATCCGTGAAAGTTCGGTTGAGGTGGTGTCAGCTCCTTGCTGCACTACACCGGGTCGACGCGTTTATTGTTGCTGTGATTGGGGCGTCGACACGGGTACTCCGTCAGCGCAACAAGGTGCGCGTGAAGCACTGTAGTTCATACCTCAGCAAAGGCCTGGATCATTTACGTTAGGCGATCTCGCCCGGCGAAATATTGATCCAGGCCAGTGAAAGCGGCTGGATTGTCCAACGATCAATTGGAGAAGACGTACTGCCCTTTGATCTTCCTTGTACCGACCAAAGCGAGGTCCGGAAACAGCAGCGATTTGACCCAGGCGGCGTAGAACACCATGGCCAGAATGAACGCCACGCCGAGCAGAGTCGACACGGGTTCTTCACTGAAGCCGTAGAATTCACGAGGAATCTGGCTGATCGTGAAGGTGACATAGATTGTGTAAATCACCGCGATGCCCTTGTAAAAGCCCCACGCAAACAAGAGCGGAATCACGCCAATAATCAAGACCATGGTCAATGCCATAGCGATGCCACCGTCATTGATTTGAAGCAGCCCGGCTATCGCCCCGAGAAGTCCCCAGATACCCATCAGTGCGACCAGAATGTTGACTTTAACGGCGTGTCGTTTTCTCAGGGCGGGATCCGGATGCGCCCCGATCCAGCCCGCCAGCACTCGATCCTTGACCTTGCCACCCGAAAACGCCTTGAAGGTTTCGGCCCTGGAATGCCCGCTATCGAGCATTTCGACGACTTTTCGTTTGATTGCTTGCTTGTTCAACGTATTCATCCTTAAACGTGCGCGCAACGGCCGCCCCGTTGCCGACGCGGATTTTCCCCTTGTTGCCCGTCAGAAAGCAAAAAGCCGCTTCCACCCGAAGGTGGAAACGGCCGAGGCATGGGCCTCAATGGAGCAATCAGTGCACGAACAGGGCGATCAGGATGATGATCGGGATCGGTACGCCGAGGAAAAACAGCAGTAATGAGCGCATGGTCATGCTCCTTGTTTAACGGACTGGAGTGGTCGTGGTGTAGGTGTCGACTTCTACGTACTCAACGGCATCCCGACGACGACCGCCGTAAGTAGCCGCGAGGCTGGCGAAGAACGCACCGGCCAACAGCGAGATGAACATCCACAGCGAGGTCCAGGCAGCGACTTTCGCAGCGGTGTCGGCGGCTTGTTGAGCTTTCAGTTTGGCGTCGGCCAGGGCTTTCTGAGTGCGGGCGTAGATTTCATCGACGCGGCGCTCGGCATCGGCCTGAGTCAGGTTGGTCCGCTGGGCGACCAGTTGCGCCAGGTAGGTACGGTCTTCGGCACTCAGCTGACCGTTGGCCAGGCTTTGTGCAAAGATCCGCGCCACGGCGCCATGCGCTGCGTCATCGCTGACCGAGGCTGGACGGTCATCGCGGAACAGGCTGTCGATGTAGTAACCGTACTGGTTGCTGTCGGTGTTGGCCGCCGCAGAACCGGCCGCTTGGGTCATGGCGCTGGCAGCACCGCCAGCGACACTGGCACCGGCCTGCACACCACCACTGATCACGCTGCTGACCGAGCCGACCACCAGCACCGCGGTGACCAACGTCGCCACACACCAGGCAAGGAAGCCGTGCGCGGTGTCACGGAAATACACTTCGTCACCGTGCATGTTCGCCCACTTCACCCGCAGGCGACCGGCGATGTAGCCACCCATGCCGGAAGCGATGATTTGCGTCGCCGCCAGCCAGACGATTGTCGAAATGCCCAGGCCCTTGGCGCTGACGCCCTCTCCGGCCCACGGTGAAACGGCAGAGAAACCCAAACCAAACCCGAGCAGGACTAAAATCATCGACAGTGCAGCGGCAGCCGCAGCACCGGCGAAAATCGCGCCCCAGGACACGCCCGAAACGCTGCTCGACTCTTCAACGGCGGGATAAAACCCATCAGGGGATCTATTCATTGTTGTTCTGCTCCAGGCATGAAAAATGGTGTTACAACTCGTCAGCAGATGAATTGCAGTGACCGTGCCAGTCGCGAGAAATAAATAAATCTTTTATTTTCAATCAGTTAGAAAGAATGAACTTCCTCGAACCATGCAAATTGCAACAAGGGCCGAATAACAGCGGGTTTTATGCATTGGCACAAATGCCAGTTATTTACGTTTGTAGCTTTTGTTGCCGCTAGGCGTCAGGCAATACACCCCGCCACGTGGGCCAGTGCAGAACGAACCCGTGCCGCAGGCGCAACCATCATCACTTTGCAGGAGGTTTTGTGGACGGGCCTGCTGGGGCTCGCCAAACATCGCCGCGCAGCTTTTCTTCGAGCCGCTGATGGAACCGTCATTGCACAGGAACAGGTCGCCATCGCAGCGAGCGATCCCGCCTTTTTTGCCGGAACACGGCGTATTGGCCGCCCATGCCGAAGCGCTGAACAGCACCAGCAACAGACCGGTAATTGGCATCCAGCCACGGCGAATGGAAATACGCACGGGACAACTCCTGTAGAGAATTATGGCCAGATGATATCAACGTTCCGGCAAATTAATCCCCAAAGCGCGCAAATGACAGCTACAACATGAAAGTTAATTTAAAGCGTCGCCGGAATTTCTTGGCAAAATGCTGCCATTCCGTTTGAACCGATCAGCAGGCCTGCCTATGACTCGTATCTTGACCATCGAAGACGACGCCGTGACCGCCCGGGAAATCGTCGCCGAACTGAGCAGCCACGGGCTGGAAGTCGACTGGGTCGACAATGGCCGCGAAGGCCTCGACCGCGCCGTGAGCGGCAACTACGACCTGATCACCCTCGACCGCATGTTGCCCGAACTCGATGGCCTGGCCATCGTCACTACCCTGCGCACCATGGGCGTGGCCACGCCGATTCTGATGATCAGCGCGCTCTCCGATGTCGACGAGCGCGTACGCGGCTTGCGCGCCGGCGGCGATGACTACCTGACCAAACCGTTCGCCACCGATGAAATGGCCGCACGGGTTGAAGTGTTGCTGCGTCGGCAGAACAGCGGCGCCACTCAGGCCACGACGCTGCAGGTCGCCGACCTCGAACTCGACTTGATCAGCCACGAAGCGCGACGTGCCGAACAGGTGCTGACGCTGCTGCCGACCGAATACAAATTGCTCGAATTCCTCATGCGCAACAGTGGCCAGATCCTCTCGCGCATGATGATTTTCGAAGAGGTCTGGGGTTATCACTTCGACCCTGGTACCAACCTGATCGACGTGCACATCGGCCGTCTGCGCAAGAAGATCGACGCCGCCGGCCATGTGCCGCTGATCCGCACCGTACGGGGCTCGGGTTATGTCATTGCCGAACCCGTCTGACGGCTGGCGTTCCTCCAGCAGCCGCTTGCTGGCGCTGTACAGTTCGCTGTTCGTGGCCTGGAGCGCGATCCTTATGGGGGTCATGTATTACGAGGTCTCCGGCTACCTCGACAACCTCGCCAAGCATTCGCTGATGCAACGCCAGCACCTGTTTTCGCACTTTCGCGGCGAACAGCTGGAAGACGCCCTCGCCGCCAGCATGACCTTCGACATTCGTGGCATCGACGCTTATGGCCTGTTCGATGCCAACGGCGTTTACCTCGGCGGTGCGCTCCAGCAGATCCCCGAAGGCCTGCCGCTGGACGGCAAGATCCACATGCTTGCCGAATGCGCCGACTCCGACGACCCGACCCTGCCCAATGACAGCTGCGACGCGGTGGCCACGCAAACCCGCGACGGCCGCTGGCTGGTGCTGCTGCGCGACAACGGCTCGCTGTTCGCCGTCACGCGGATCATTTTGCATGCGTTGTTCTGGGGCGTATCGCTGACGATTCTGCCTGGAATCGCCGGTTGGCATTTGCTGCGGCGTCGGCCACTGCGGCGGATCAGAGCCATTCAGGACAGCGCCCAGGCGATCGTGGCCGGCGACCTGACCCATCGCCTGCCACTGTCCAATCGCCGCGATGAACTGGACATGCTCGCGGCCATCGTCAACGCCATGCTGGAGCGCATCGAGCGTTTGATGAATGAAGTCAAAGGCGTCTGCGACAACATCGCCCATGATTTGCGCACCCCGCTGACGCGCCTGCGCGCGCAGTTGTATCGCATGCAGCAGCAGGCCGGCGAAGGCTCGCAGGAAGCAGCGCAACTGGATCTGGTGCTGGCCGAAGCCGACACGCTGATGGCGCGGTTTCGCGGCTTGCTGCGGATTTCCGAACTGGAAGATCGCCAGCGCCGCTCAGGTTTTGTCGAACTCGACCCGGTGCAGTTGCTGGAAGAACTGCATGAGTTTTATCTGCCGCTGGCTGAGGAAGGCGAACTGCGTTTCGAGCTGAACATGCCGGAGACGTTGCCGCCGCTCAATGGCGATCGGGCGTTGCTGTTCGAGGCGCTGGCGAATCTGCTGAGCAACTCGATCAAGTTCACCCCGCCGGGCGGTACGGTGATGCTGCGCGGGGTGAACGCAGGTGGGCAGACGCGCATTGAAGTGCATGACTCAGGACCGGGAATTCCCGAGGCTGAGCGTGAAGCGGTGTTCCAGCGTTTCTATCGCGCCGAGGGTGGGCAACCGCAGGGTGGCTTTGGCTTGGGGCTGTCGATTGTGGCGGCGATTGTCAGCTTGCATGGCTTCAGTCTTGAAGTCGGCAGCAGCGATCTGGGCGGGGCGAAACTGCTGCTCGATTGCCGGCAGAGCCTGATCGAAAATTCCTGATCCCTGACATGATCGTTCCCACGCTCTGCGTGGGAACGATCATCAACTCAGGTTGGGTAATTGGCTCGGAGTGCCTCGAGGCCACCCTGATAGATACCGCTGAACAGCGCCACCACCTCCTCATCGCTCACGCCTTTGGCATTGAAGCGCCCCGACCACGTCACCCGTGCGCCCTGCCCCTGTGCTTCAACCTTGATCGTCGCCAGATAGTCAGTCGCCGGGAACGGTGCCTGTTCAATCGAATAGCTGTAAGTCTTCGCCGCGTTATCGAACACTTGCAGACGCTCGACCACCACAGCGCCGTCAGCGGTCTGCAAGGTGCGCACGCGGCCGCCGTCGCTCAGTTCACTGTTGGGTATAAAGGGCAGCCAATCGGGCAGCGTGTTAAAGCCGCCGATCAATTGCCAGACCTGATCGGCCGAAGCCGGAATATCGATGGTTGCAGATGCTGTTGGCATAAATAAACGTCTCTCCAGAATTCAGATAGTCAGGCTGTCGACCACGCCGCCATCGACGCGCAAAGCGGCGCCAGTGGTGGCCGATGACAGCGGCGAAGCAATGTAGGTGACCAGGTGCGCGACCTCTTCGACATCCGCTACGCGCTGGATGATCGAGGTCGGGCGGGCCTTGCGTACAAAGGCGTCGGCTTCATCGCGCAGGTTACGCCCGGATTCGGCAGCGGCATCCTTGAGCATGTCTTCGAGGCCATCGGTGAAGGTCGGCCCCGGCAGGATCGCATTGACCGTCACCCCGGTGCCAGCCAGACGTTTGGCCAGACCGTGCGACACCGCCAGATTGGCGCTTTTGGTCACGCCGTAATTGATCATGTCGGCCGGTGTGGCGACGCCGGATTCCGAGGACAGGAAAATCACCCGGCCCCAGCCCTGCTCGACCATCGCCGGCACGTAATGCCGAGACAGGCGCACGCCGGAAATCACGTTGACCTCATAGAAGCGCGTCCACTCGCTGTCCGGCGCTTCGAAGAAATCCACGGCGTCGAAGATGCCGAGATTGTTCACCAGAATGTCGGCACGCGGTTCGGCGGCGAACAGTTTCTGCGCGCCTTCGGCGGTGCCCAGATCGGCCGTCAAACCACGCAGTTGCGCGCCCGGCACCTTCTCGCGAATGCTCGCCAGCGCTTGCTCGACCTTGCCGGTATCGCGACCGATCACCACTACCGTGGCGCCGGATTCGGCCAGCGACTGGCTGATGCCCAGACCAATGCCGGCGGTGCTGCCGCTGACGATGGCCAGTTTTCCACTCAGATCAATCTTCATGCTTTCACCTCATCGATTGGCAATGGTGCACGTTCGGAAACCAGTTTGGCGTCGCGCATGGCCTGCCAGAAACCGGCAGGAATAACGGCTGCCAATGCGCCGACATCTTCAGCGATACGACCGGGTTTGCTAGCGCCGGGAATCACTGCAGCGACCGCCGGATTGGCCAGCGAAAACTGCAGCGCAGCGGCTTTGATATCGACGTTGTAAGCGGCGGCGATGCGCTTGATCTGCTCGACCTTGGCGATGACCTCAGGGCTGGCCTGCTGGTATTCGAAGTGCGAGCCACCGGCCAGAATGCCCGAGCTGTAAGGGCCACCGACAACGATTTCAACGTTCTGCGCCAGCGCCGAATCCATCAAGCGTTGCAACGGGCGCTCGTGATCCAGCAGCGTGTAGCGGCCGGCCAACAGGAAGCCATCCGGCTGCGCTTCGCTGAGGTCGAGGGTCAGTTCGCACGGCTCGACTTTGTTCACGCCCAGGCCCCAGCCTTTGATCACGCCTTCTTCGCGCAAGCGGGTAAGGACTTTGAACGCGCCGGTGCGGGCCTGATTGAAGTATTCCAGCCATTGATCACCGTAGAAGTCCTGCGCGATGTCGTGCACCCAGACAATGTCGAGGCGATCGGTTTGCAGGCGCTTGAGGCTGTCTTCGATCGAACGCATAGTCGCGTCGGCGCTGTAGTCATTGACGATCTTGTTCGGACGACCGTGTTCGAATACCCCGCTCTTCTCGCCGAGATCGCGGGCGGCGGCGTCTTCGACTTCATCGAGGATGACCCGACCGACCTTGCTGCTCAGCACGTAGTCGTCACGTTTGTATTGCTTCAGCGCTTCGCCGAGGCGGATCTCCGACAGACCGGAGCCGTAGAACGGCGCGGTGTCGAAGTAACGCACGCCGGCATCCCACGCGGCATGCACAGTGGCTTGCGCTTCTTCTTCGGGGATGGCGCGGAACATGTTGCCCAGTGGCGCGGTGCCGAAGCCCAGTTGGCCGGGCAGTTTGTCTTTCAAGCTCATGGGTTTTTCCTCAATAGGTTCTGGGTCTGTGTGACCGTTGAGCAGATCCTAGATTGCGACACCGAGACCGTCCAAGACATAATGCGCGGCACTTGAGTCCCTAAAGGTCTGACATGATCGACATCCGCCAATTGCGCTACTTCGTTGTCGTCGCCGAGGAAGAACACGTCGGTCGCGCCGCCGAACGGCTGCATATTTCCCAGTCGCCACTGAGCCGGCAGATCGCCCAGCTCGAAGAACGCCTGGGTCTGACGCTGTTCGAGCGCAGCCAGCAACGTATTCGCCTGACTCGCGACGGCCAGACTTTTCTTGCCGAAACCCGCGCCCTGCTCACCCACGCCAATCGCCTCGAGTCCCTCGGCAAACGCCTCGGTCGCGGTGAAGAAGGTGGTTTGTGCATCGGCTATATCGAAAACGCCATGCACGCCGGCGTCCTGCCCAATGCCTTGCGCGTGTTGCGTGCGGATCGTCCCAACGTCCATGTCGCGCTGTACAACCTCAGCTCCGCCGAGCAATTGGAAGGCTTGCGACAGCGTAGTCTCGATATCGCCTTGGTGAGTGAGCCGCCGACCGATGACGACCCTGATCTGTTGGGCTTTCAGGTGCTGGATGATCCGATGCTGCTGGCGTTGCCGGAACACCATCCATTGGCGCAACAAGCGGCGTTGAGTCCCGATGATCTGGCTGATCAGGAATGGATCGGCGTGCAGCCGCGTCAGGATGCCAATGATGAGTTCGTCAGCGCCTGCATCCGCGCCGGCTTCACCCCGGATGTGCGCATGCAGGCGACCGAACCGTTTACCGCGCTGGGGTTGGTGGCGTCGGGGTTGGGGATTGCGATGATTCAGAAGGGTTTGAGCCATAACGCGCCGCCGGGCGTGGTGTTGCGCGAGCTGCCGTGGCTGACCTTGACCACGCCATTGTGGGCGGCGTGGCACCGGATCAATTTGCGGCCGCTGGTCGAGACTTTCAGGAAAGTCCTGACTGACGACAAGATATCCGCTGACTGACAGGCTCGCTCCCACAGGTTTTGCGGTGGATCTACACTCAACGGATACGCCCCAGCCGTGAGTTGACCATGAAAATGTCCGCACAAATGACCGTCGTCGCGGTACTCGCCACCCTCGCTTATCTGGGTCTGGCCGTGTGGGGCATTGGCGGTGTGGCGATGTTCTTTTCCCATGGCTCGCTGGTGATCGTCGCACTGGCGACGGTGGCCATGGTGATCGCCTCACTGTTCAGCGAGGTCAACCTCAGCTCCGGTGAGCGTGAAGATCGCGCCAATCGCTGGGTGATTCCGGCGTTTGGGGTGATCGGACTGGTCAGTGGTTTCTTGCCGGCCTACTGCGACCGGGTGAACTTCTGGACGGTGGGCGGCGAAGGCGTGCGCTGGCTCGGCACTTTGCTGTTCATCATCGGCGGCGCGCTGCGATTGTGGCCGGTGTTTGTGCTGGGGCGGCGCTTCAGTGGATTGGTGGCGATTCAGCCGGGGCATCGGTTGGTCACCGATGGCATTTATCAACACCTGCGTAATCCGAGTTATCTGGGGCTGGTGGTCAATGCCGTGGGCTGGGCGCTGGCATTTCGCTCGGTGGTCGGCTTGATGCTGGCGGCGCTGACGTTGATTCCGCTGATTGCCCGGATTCATTCGGAGGAGGCGCTGCTGCGTGCGCAGTTTGGGGCGGAGTACGACGCTTACTGTGCGCGGAGTTGGCGTTTGGTGCCGGGGGTTTACTGACCACAGGG
>NZ_AKJR01000027.1:0-36302 GCF_000282235.1 Pseudomonas sp. GM24
GCTCGCGATAGCGTCGTATCAGGCAAAGTAGCTTCGACTGGTCTACCGCGATCGCGAGCAGGCTCACTCCTACAGTTAAAACAAGAACAATGGAGACCGTTATATGCCGTGGACCGCCCTGACCCAACACCGCGCCCAACTCGGTGAAGGCCCGTTCTGGGACGCGCCGACCCAGGCGTTGTACTGGGTCGATATCGCCGGCAAACAGGCGCTGCGCTTGATCGGTCAGAACGTACAGATCTGGCAGATGCCTGAACACGTTTCCGCGTTCATCCCCTGCGCCAGCGGTGACGCACTGGTGACCCTGAGTAGCGGCGTCTATCGCCTCGATCTCGACTCCCCAGGCCTCGAACCGCGACTGACGCTGTTCTGCGTCGCCGACCCGCAACCCGGCAATCGCCCCAACGAAGCGCGCTGCGATGGCCAGGGTCGTTTGTGGCTCGGCACTATGCAAAACAACATCGGCGAGAACGGCGAAGATCTGCCGATCACCCGTCGTTCCGGTGGCCTGTTCCGCATTGATCCGGATAAACGTGTCACGCCATTGCTGCGCGGCCTGGGCATTCCCAACACGCTGCTGTGGAGCGACGACGGCACCACAGTCCTGTTCGGTGACAGTCTCGATGACACGCTGTATCGCTATTTTATTCACGCCGACGGCAACCTTGATGCTGCGCAAGTCTGGTACGGCCCCGACCAGCAGGGTGGCCCGGACGGTTCAGCAATGGACGCCGAAGGCTACATCTGGAATGCCCGTTGGGACGGCAGTTGCCTGCTGCGGCTGACACCTGATGGCAAGGTCGAGCGCAAAATCGATCTGCCTGTCAGCCGCCCGACCAGTTGTGTATTCGGCGGTGAAGACCTGAAAACCCTGTTCATCACCAGCGCCCAGAGCCCGCACAACCATCCATTGGATGGCGCAGTGCTGTCGATGCGCGTGGATGTTGCAGGAAAACTCTGTACGCGGTTTGCGGATTAAATCCCAAAATATGGGATGCAAAATTATATATTGAGATTATTCGGCGGTCGGGTTTATAGTCGGCTCCAGCAGTAACACGCACTCACACTTAAAAAGAACAAAACAGGTGAAGTGATGCAGCGAATGTCTATCGCACTCCCGCGTGGAGTCCGCGTCTCGCAACGGCTCGATGCCGTCGGCCGCGCCTGCCTGTTTCGTTCAAACCGCCTTCCAGACCGGACATCGGCAGATGCCCGGTTTTTTTGTGCCTGCGAAACAGGAGTCCTGATCCATGGCTGAACCTCTTTCCCTGCCGCCGGTGCCCGCACCGCCGAAGGGCGAGCGTCTGAAAAACAAGGTCGTGCTGCTGACCGGCGCCGCGCAAGGTATCGGCGAAGCCATCGTCGCGGCCTTCGCTTCGCAGCAAGCGAAACTGGTTATCAGCGATATCCAGGCCGAGAAAGTCGAGCAGGTTGCCGGCCATTGGCGTGAGCAGGGTTACGATGTACAAGCGCTGAAGGCGGATGTCTCGCATCAGCCTGATCTGCACGCCATGGCCAAACGCGCCGTTGCGCTACACGGACGCATCGATGTGCTGGTCAACTGCGCCGGGGTCAATGTGTTCCGCGATCCGCTGCAAATGACCGAAGAAGACTGGCATCGTTGTTTCGCCATCGATCTGGACGGTGCCTGGTTCGGTTGTAAAGCGGTACTGCCGCAGATGATCGAACAGGGCATTGGCAGCATCATCAATATCGCGTCGACCCATTCCAGCCACATCATTCCCGGCTGCTTCCCGTACCCGGTGGCCAAACACGGTTTGCTCGGCCTGACCCGCGCACTTGGCATCGAGTACGCCGCGAAAGGCATTCGCGTCAACGCCATCGCCCCGGGCTATATCGAAACGCAACTGAACGTCGATTACTGGAACGGTTTCGCCAACCCGCACGCCGAGCGTCAGCGCGCCTTCGATCTGCACCCGCCGAAACGCATCGGTCAGCCGCTCGAAGTGGCGATGACGGCGGTGTTTCTGGCCAGCGATGAAGCACCGTTCATCAATGCATCATGCATCACCATCGATGGTGGTCGCTCGGTGATGTACCACGACTGAGCACAGTGGCTTTCACGCGGATAAATCCGTTTGCAATCCAATCATCATACGATATGACTATTGTCAGAAGATTTTGCAGGAACACGCTTTAACGTTTTTCAAACATTGCTCAAAAAAAATAACAAGGAGTCAGCTTATGAAACGTCGTTTCGGGATTCGTACCCTGTGCAGTACCGCTCTGGCGGTCACCGCGTTCAGCCTGAGCAGTGCGCTGCTCGCTGCCGATACTGTGAAAATCGGTTTTCTGGTGAAACAGGCTGAAGAACCGTGGTTCCAGACCGAGTGGGCCTTCGCCGAGAAAGCCGCCAAGGACAAGGGCTTCGAACTGATCAAGATCGCCGTGCCGGATGGCGAGAAAACCCTCTCGGCGATCGACAGTCTGGCGGCCAACGGCGCCAAAGGCTTCGTGATCTGCCCGCCGGATGTCTCGCTCGGCCCGGCGATCATGGCCAAAGCCAAACTCAATGACCTGAAAGTGATTGCCGTCGACGACCGCTTTGTCGACGCCAACGGCAAGTTCATGGAAGACGTGCCGTACCTGGGCATGGCCGCGTTCGAAGTCGGCCAGAAGCAGGGCAATGCCATGGTCGCCGAAGCGAAGAAGCGTAACTGGGACTGGAAAGACACCTACGCGGTGGTCAACACCTACAACGAACTCGACACCGGCAAGAAACGCACCGACGGCTCGGTGAAATCCCTTGAAGACGCCGGCATGCCGAAAGATCACATTCTGTTCGCCGCACTGAAAACCCTCGACGTACCGGGCAGCATGGACGCCACCAACTCGGCTTTGGTGAAACTGCCGAGCGGCGCAAAAAACCTGATCATCGGCGGCATGAACGACAACACCGTGCTCGGCGGTGTGCGCGCCACTGAAGCGGCCGGTTTCGCCGCCGCCAACGTGATCGGCATCGGCATCAACGGCACCGACGCCATCGGCGAGCTGAAAAAGCCTAACAGCGGTTTCTTTGGCTCGATGCTGCCAAGCCCGCACATCGAAGGCTACAAAACCGCAGAGATGATGTTCGAGTGGGTCACCACCGGCAAAGAACCGCCGAAGTACACCGCCATGGACGACGTCACCCTGATCACCCGCGAGAACTTCAAGCAAGAGCTGGAAAAAATCGGCTTGTGGAACTGATGCAGTGACGGCCCGGGCAGCCGGGCCGTTTTTCGGTGTGAAGAGGTGGCTTTATGCACGCGCAAGTACAAACACAACAACACAGCTCCGGCGGCAGCCTGCGCTTCAACGGGATCGGCAAAACCTTTCCTGGCGTGAAAGCGCTGGACGCAATCAGCTTTGTCGCCCATCCCGGCCAGGTTCATGCCTTGATGGGCGAGAACGGCGCCGGCAAATCGACCCTGCTGAAAATCCTCGGCGGCGCTTACATCCCGAGCAGTGGCGAGTTGCAGATCGGCGAGCAGACCATGGCGTTCAAGTCGACGGCTGACAGTATCGGCAGCGGCGTCGCCGTGATTCACCAGGAGCTGCATCTGGTGCCGGAAATGACCGTCGCCGAAAACCTGTTTCTCGGCCATCTGCCGGCCAGTTTCGGTTTGATCAATCGCGGTGCCCTGCGCCAGCAAGCGTTGAATTGCCTGAAAGGTCTGGCGGATGAAATCGATCCGCAAACCAAGGTCGGACGCTTGTCCCTCGGCCAGCGACAACTGGTGGAAATCGCCAAAGCGCTGTCGCGCGGCGCCCATGTGATCGCTTTCGACGAACCGACCAGCAGCCTCTCGGCACGTGAGATCGACCGCTTGATGGCGATCATCGGGCGCCTGCGTGACGAAGGCAAAGTCGTGCTTTACGTCTCGCATCGCATGGAAGAAGTGTTTCGCATCTGCGACGCGGTGACGGTGTTCAAGGACGGTCGCTACGTGCGCACCTTCGACGACATGAGCCAGTTGACCCACGATCAACTGGTGACCTGCATGGTCGGGCGCGACATTCAGGACATCTACGATTACCGCCATCGTCCACGCGGCGCCGTCGCGCTGAAGGTCGCCGGCCTGCTCGGCCCGGGCCTGCGCGAGCCGATCAGTTTCGAGGCGCACAAAGGCGAAATCCTTGGCTTGTTCGGACTGGTCGGGGCAGGGCGCACCGAGCTGTTTCGCCTGCTCAGTGGCCTTGAGCGCATGACGGCCGGACGCCTCGAACTGCGCGGTCACGAACTGAAGTTGCGCTCACCGCGCGATGCGATTGCCGCCGGGGTTCTGCTGTGCCCGGAAGATCGCAAGAAGGAGGGCATCATCCCGCTCGCCAGCGTTGCCGAGAACATCAACATCAGTGCCCGCGGCGCCAACTCTGGCCTCGGTTGCCTGATTCGCGGTTTGTGGGAAAAGGGCAACGCCGACAAACAGATCAAGGCGCTGAAGGTGAAAACCCCGCATGCCGGTCAGCAGATCAAATTTCTGTCCGGCGGCAATCAGCAGAAGGCCATTCTCGGTCGCTGGCTGTCGATGCCGATGAAGGTCCTGTTGCTCGACGAACCGACGCGCGGCATCGATATCGGTGCGAAAGCGGAGATCTACCAGATCATCCATAACCTCGCTGCCGAGGGCATTTCAGTGATCGTGGTGTCCAGCGACCTGATGGAAGTGATGGGCATTTCCGACCGCATTCTGGTGCTCTGTGAAGGCGCTCTGCGCGGCGAAATCAGCCGTGACCAGGCCAATGAATCCAACCTGCTGCAAATGGCTTTGCCGCGCCACCGCGCTGACGGCGTGGCGAACTGAGAGGTGACTATGATGACAACCCAAAACGAAACCCTGCCCAAAGAGCGCAAACCTTTGGACATGCGCCGCTTCCTCGATGACTGGGTCATGCTGCTGGCGGCGATCGGCATTTTCATTGCCTGCACGCTGCTGATCGACAACTTCCTTTCGCCGCTGAACATGCGTGGCCTGGGCCTGGCGATTTCCACCACCGGGATCGCCGCGTGCACGATGTTGTACTGCCTGGCGTCGGGGCACTTCGACTTGTCGGTGGGCTCGGTGATTGCCTGCGCCGGCGTGGTCGCGGCGGTGGTGATGCGCGACACCAACAGCGTGTTTCTCGGTGTCAGCGCGGCGTTGGTAATGGGCCTGATTGTCGGGCTGATCAATGGGATCGTGATCGCCAAGTTGCGGGTCAACGCCTTGATCACGACGTTGGCGACCATGCAGATTGTTCGCGGTCTGGCGTACATTTTTGCCAACGGCAAAGCGGTGGGCGTGTCGCAGGAATCATTCTTCGTCTTCGGTAACGGCCAGCTGTTTGGCGTGCCGGTGCCGATTCTGATCACCATCGTCTGCTTTCTGTTTTTTGGCTGGCTGCTGAATTACACCACCTACGGGCGCAACACCATGGCCATCGGTGGCAACCAGGAAGCGGCGTTGCTCGCGGGTGTGAACGTTGATCGGACCAAGATCATTATCTTCGCCGTGCATGGGGTGATTGGTGCGTTGGCCGGGGTGATTCTGGCGTCGCGGATGACCTCGGGGCAGCCGATGATTGGTCAGGGTTTTGAGCTGACGGTGATCTCGGCTTGCGTGTTGGGCGGGGTGTCGTTGAGCGGCGGGATCGGCATGATCCGGCATGTGATTGCCGGGGTGTTGATTTTGGCGATCATCGAGAATGCGATGAACCTGAAGAACATTGATACCTTCTACCAATACGTTATCCGTGGTTCGATCCTTTTGCTGGCGGTGGTGATCGACCGCCTCAAACAACGCTAAAAATCAAGCCCCCTCACCCCAGCCCTCTCCCGGTTGGAGAGGGGGCCGACCGAGGTGTCTTGCGTAATCCGTCGACCTGAAAGTTCTCGTCGACTATGGATTCGGAAAAGCACTGTCGGGTGGATTGTGGATTCGGCAAAGCACTTTCAGGTCGGCGTACCTCTTGAGCATCCCCCATTCAGTCCCCTCTCCCTCCGGGAGAGGGCTAGGGTGAGGGGCTTTTGATTCTCCCGCCTTTCGTCACTATCCCCAAATATTCCTTGCCCGCCCGTGCCCGTTTCGGGTATCAATTTGTACATGATTAGACAGGTACGATTTGACAAGAAACAACGGGTGGTCGACGAACTCGTCCGGCGCATCGAGAGCGGCCTCATGGAGGACGGCTTTCTGTTGCCCGGCGAGCATCAGTTGGCTCAAGAATTCCAAGTCAGCCGAGGCACGCTGCGCGAAGCGCTGGCCGAACTGAAACGGCGTAACTACATCGCAACGCAAAGCGGCGTCGGTTCCATCGTCACTTTCGACGGTGTCGCCCTCGACCAGCGCAGCGGCTGGGCACAGGCCTTGGCCGATAGCGGGGCGATGATCAACACCGAAGTGCTGCGCCTGGAAGCCGTGACCCGGCCAGACCTGCTATCGCGGTTTGGCACTGACCAATTCATCACCCTCGACCGTCGCCGCCGCTCCAACGAAGGTACGCTGGTGTCCCTCGAACGCTCTTTGATGCCAGCGACCGGCGGCCTGGAAAGCCTGCCGCGCGTCGGCCTGATCGACAACTCCCTGACCATCACCCTGGCCGCGTACGGCTACATCGGCGAGCGCGGCGATCAATGGATCGGCGCCGAGCCGCTGAATGCCGAAGATGCTGAACTGCTCGGGCGCCCGGTCGGCACCGTTTTCCTCAAAGCGCTGCGCACTACCTACGACCGCCAGAACCGTTTCATGGAGCTGGTCGAAAGCCTGCTCGACCCGGTGCATTTCCGTTTGCACCTGCAATTTGGAGAATCGAAATGACCGCGCTCAACCGTGCCCTCGGCGCTTTCTATGGCCTGGCCCTCGGTGATGCGCTGGGCATGCCGACGCAATCGCTGAACCGCGAAACCATCAAGACCCGTTTCGGCCAGATCACCGATCTGCAGGACGCCGGTCCGTTGCAACCGATCGCCGCGAACATGCCCAAAGGTTCGATCACCGACGACACCGAACAGGCGATTCTGGTCGGCGAGTTGCTGGTTGAAGGCAAGGGCCGCATCGAACCGGCAATCCTCGCGCAACGCTTGATCGAGTGGGAAGCCGAGATGCAGGCCAAGGGCTCGCAGGATTTGCTCGGGCCGTCGACCAAGCGCGCCATTGAAATGATTCTCGCCGGCCATTCGCCGGAAGAAGCCGGGCGCTACGGCACCACCAACGGCGCGGCCATGCGCATCACGCCGGTGGGGATCGCGGCAGATGTTGCCGATCCTGAGCGCTTTATTGCGGCAGTGGTACAAGCCTGCCAAGTCACTCACAACACCACGCTGGGGATTTCCAGTGCGGCGGCGGTAGCGGCGGTGGTGTCTGCTGGCATCAATGGCGTGGACTTGGGCGAGGCGCTCAACCTCGGCCAGCAAATCGCTCAGCAAGCCGAGGCGCACGGGCACTGGGTCGCCGGCGGGCGTATTGCCTCGCGGATCAGTTGGGCGCGCACCATCAGTGTTGATAGCGACAAGGCTTTACTGGCCGATCTGCTCTACGACGTGATCGGTACTTCGGTGGCGTCGCAGGAATCGGTGGTGGTCTCGTTCGCACTGGCGCAGCAAGTGGCCGTCGGTGAGATGAGTGCGTTCGATGCGCTGTGCATGGCGGCGAGTCTGGGCGGCGACACTGACACCATCGCGGCGATTCTCGGGGCGATGCTGGGGGCCTGCCTGGGTCTTGAGTGTTGGCCTGGCGCGATGATCGAGACGGTGAAGGCCGTTAATCATCTGGAGCTTGAGCCGTTGGTGCAGGGGCTGTTGGCTTTGCGCTGATTGAACTGACGCCATCGCTGGCAAGCCAGCTCCCACAGGTTTTTGCTGTGAACACACTTTTGTGTACACCCCCGATCCCTGTGGGAGCTGGCTTGCCAGCGATAGGCGCAGCGCAATTTTCGAATTTTCAACCCGCAATGGATCGCGCAGACAGGCCGAGGAAGGCCGCGATGTCTTGTCGTTTTGCATCATTGCCACAACCACAAAAAAGGCAAACAGGAGCACCTTCATGAGTTCATCATCCGCCGGGCAAAGCGCCGGGCAACTGGAAACCCGCGGCATCGAACCGGTGCCGGAAGCCGAGTGCAACGGCCATCCGCTGCAACTGTTCTGGGTCTGGTTCGCTGCCAACATCTCCATCCTCGGTCTGCCGCTGGGTGCCACGCTGGTCGCGTTTCGCGGGTTGGCGATCTGGCAGGCAATCATCGTCGCAATCATCGGTGCCGCCGGTTCGTTTGCCGTGGTCGGGATCATCTCGATTGCCGGCCGTCGTGGCCGCGCACCGAGCCTGACGTTGTCGCGAGCGATCTTCGGCGTGCGCGGCAATATCGGCCCGACACTGGTCTCGCTGATGTCGCGTCTCGGTTGGGAAACCGTCAACACCACCACCGCTGCATTCGTGCTGCTGTCGCTGTGCTCAATCCTGTTCGGTTCGCCGGTCGAAGCGAAAAGTGCGCCAGTGCTGACGCTGATCTTCATCGCCATTTTCGTCCTGCTGACCCTGTCGGTGTCCGGCCTCGGTCATGCAACCTTGCTGGTCATCCAGAAGTGGGCGACCTACGTCTTCGGTGCGCTGAACATTCTGGTTGGCGGCTTCCTCTGCGCAACCATCGACTGGAGCGCGGTGTTCAACGCCACGCCAGCGCCGATGAGCGCAATGATCATCGGTATCGGTACCATGGCTGCCGGCACTGGCATTGGTTGGGCCAACGCGGGCGCCGACATGTCGCGCTATCAGCACCGCAGCGTCAAGGCTGTGCGTCTGGTTGCGTCCGCTGCATTCGGTGCGGGGATTCCGCTGGTGTTGCTGATCACCCTCGGCGGTTTGCTGTCGGTGGGCAATAACGATCTTGCTTCGGCGACTGACCCGATCGTGGCAATTCGCGACATGCTGCCAACCTGGATGGCGGTGCCTTACCTGATCACTGCATTCGGTGGCCTGCTGCTGTCGAACAACCTGTCGGTGTATTCCGCCGGTTTGACCACGCTGACCCTCGGCTTGAAGGTCAAACGCGTCTACGCGGTGGTGGTCGACATCGTGGCGATCTTCGCTGGTTCGATTTACTTCATGCTGATCGCCGACAGCTTCTACGGCCCGTTTATCACGTTCATTTCCCTGCTGGCGGTGCCGATCACCGCGTGGGTCGGGATCTTTGTCGTCGACTTGATTCACCGTCACTACTACAGCCCGAAAGACCTGCTCGACGTCAGCCCGAGCAGCGCTTATTGGTATCGCGGCGGCATCGAGTGGCGTGCATTCGGCGCCTGGGCGATTGCCATCGTCCTCGGCTTCAGCTTCACCACCATCGGCACCACTGCCGAGAACGTCTGGTTCAAAGGCTTTCTGTCTGATTCGTGGCTGGGCCACAACGGCCTCGGCTGGATTGTGACCTTCGTCGTTGCTGGTGGGATTTACTGTGTACTGGGCGGGGCGAAAGATCGCCGCGCCGCGCCAACCGAGAATGCTCATGCCTAAGATGTTGCACACCGGCCAGGTCATCATCGACCTGGTCATGGCCGTGGATAAACTGCCGCAGATTGGCGGTGACGTGCTCGCGCAGTCGGCCGGTTTCGAAGCCGGTGGCGGTTTCAATGTAATGGCAGCGGCGGTACGTAATGGCTTGCCGGTGGTTTATCTTGGCCGGCATGGCACCGGACGTTTCGGCGATCTGGCGCGTCAGGCGATGAATGCCGAGGGGATTCACATCGGCATCACCGAACCCGCAATGAAAGACACCGGTTTGTGTGTGGCGCTGACCGATGCGTCGGCCGAGCGCAGCTTTATTTCCTATATCGGCGCTGAAGGTGAAGTGACTGAAGAGGATTTGAACAGCGTCGCGGCCGAGGCGGGCGATTACGTTTATCTGAGCGGCTACAGCCTGCTCCACGAGGGTAAGGCGCAGGCGTTGCTCGATTGGACATTGGCGTTGCCGGCGACAATCAACGTGGTGTTCGATCCGGGCCCGTTGGTTGAATCACCGGACTCGCCGCTGATGAAAGCGTTGCTGCCGCGCATCGATGTGTGGACCAGCAACAGTGTTGAAGCGCTGCGGTTTACCGGCGCTGATGATATTGGCGTGGCGCTGGATCGTCTCGCTGAGCATCTGCCCAACGAGGTGTTGATGGTGGTGCGCGACGGGCCGCAGGGTTGCTGGATTCAACAGGCCAACGAGCGTCGGCATGTGCCGGGGTTTGTCGTGAAAGCCGTGGACAGCAATGGCGCCGGTGATGCCCATGCCGGGGTGTTCGTCGCCGGATTGGCGCAGGGCTTGTCTGCCCATGAAGCAGCGCGGCGGGCGAATGCTGCAGCGGCGCTGGCGGTGACGCGCTGGGGGCCGGCGACTTCACCGGGTGCGACTGAAGTGGATGCGTTTTTCCGCGAGTCCGGCGGCGCCTGATCTACCGCCATCGCTGGCAAGCCAGCTCCCACAAGTTTTTTTGGTGAACACACATTTGTGTACACCCCGGTTCCTGTGGGAGCTGGCTTGCCAGCGATTAGGCCATCAGCCTCAAGTCAAAACTTGAATTGGCCGCTCGCCGCATCGGCAACGAGCGACCGCAGGACTACTGCAGATCCAGCTTGCGCGCCGCCTCAACGCCGGCGGCACTGAGCTTGATCGGCAGGTTCAACGAATGCTCGCCAGCCTCGTTGCAGGTCACATGCCCGTGGTGAATCAGTCCGCGATCCTGCAGGGCGGCGAGGGCGCTGGCCACGATCTTCTCGCCCCGGTAATTGTCCAGCACCTCTTTTCCCAGACCACTCGGATGGGCGTGCAACAGACGGGTGAGGACTTCTTTTTCCAGGTTTTTATCGACGTTCATGGGTACCTCTTCATGGATGTGAATAGGACGCTCGCGTCGGCGAACTACTGGCCGGAGCCTTCGGAACCGGAGCCACCGGTGGTGGTTTTGGAACCGACGCCGGGGCCCGCGTTGTCTGGCGTGGCGGGGGCGTCGGGGGTGTTCATGCCGCCCTGACGACCCGGGTCACTGCCCTGAGTGCGCGGATCGGTGCCGGTGGCGGGCGGTTGATTGATCAACGGCACGCCCGAGCCATCGGTGTTCATGCCGGGGGCACTGTTGATGGCGGGTGCGCGGGGTGGGGTAGGATCGGTAGGGCCGGTGCCCGCAGCGGTGGCGGATGCGGCGAAAACCGCAGGGCAGAGCAGGGCGCTGAATACGAAAGCAGTCAACCTTGACGGGATCATAGGGCATCTCCAGTGATTGGAATCCTTACCTGTCGTTGGTCTGCCTGCTGATCGAATTGGTGCCTGATGAACGACGAACGGTCTGGATTGCCTGCGCCGATTTCAGACTGATCCGTCGCCAGAGCAAGCGGCCAAGGGTGATCAGCCAGTTGGCCAACGCGACGAGCAATACCGTCAAAAGCAGCGTGCTCATGCCGTGCTCGACGATGATTTTCCCGGCCAATAACGGGAAGCCGAATACGCCGATGAAGTACGAAAGACTGAACAGCAACAACGCCTGCGATGTGGTGCCGGCCGGTGCTTCGTTGGCGGCGAGGCCGTTGATCACCGAATAGGTCAGGCCATAACCGACGCCGAGCATCAGCGCCGCCAACAGATAGCTGAATCCGCTGTGCACACCGAACGCGAACAGCGCAATCGAACCCAGCATCAGTCCCGACAGCAGGCACGATGCGCGTAATGGATCACGCTTGACGACATATCCCGAGATCAGCATCCGACTGCTGATCGCGGCACTCATGAAACCGAGAAAGAACAACGAATAATCCAGCGAAAGGGCGGCGGCATAACTTGTCTGAAAACTCGACAGGCCACCGAATACGCAACCGCCGAGACCGACCATGATGATCGGAAACAGGGCGCGTGAACCGAGCACTTGAGTGGTCGTCTGCCAGGTGATTCTTGCCGCGGTTGTGGCTTGGGTACTTTTCAGTTTTGCGCCAAGCTGCCAGAGCAGCAGCACCCCGATCAGGCTTGCCAGCGCCGCCAGATAAAATGCCGAGGTCACCGGCAACCCCAATGCACTCGCCGCACGACCCAGTAATGGCCCACTGCCGATGCCGGTCATCATGCTGCCGGACAGCAAGGCGAAATATTTGGCCCGCTGCGCCGGCGTCACCAGACTGGCAACGATAATCGGTCCCAAGGTGTAAAAAACGCCCCAGCCCAATCCCAACAACAAACCGAAAAACAGCAGCAAATGACCGAACCCCGGCGTCAGCGCAAAACCCAGGCTCGCCGCCACCAGCAACAGCCCGAACACTGCAATCGAACGCGCCGCCCCGAGCCAGTCCGACAAATGCCCGGACACCAGCACCGCGACAAACGTACTGACCATCGCCGCCGAAATCACACTCCCCGCATCGTGTTCATTACCGCCGCGAGAGCCGATCAACAGCGACAGCAAAAACGTCGAGCCGTAGGACAGCGATAGCAGATAACTGGCGAGGCAGAACAGGCCGAACAACTTGCTCGATACCGTGGGTGTTGCTTGCGACATGACGCGGTTCCTTGACCGGAAAAATTCAGCGTCATCTGTTTAGCACGGCGGGCCGGCGGATTAGGTCTGAGGTTGGCGAAGTCAGGATCGCTGCGCGCCGGAGTAACGCTCAGGCAATGCCGATCTCTTCCTTGAATTGTTCCATGAAACCTTTCAGGCGTTGATGACGGACCTGCGCCAGACGCTGGCCAGCGTCTGTCTGGAAACCGTCCGCGAGGTGCAGCAGCTTGGTCTGGAAATGATCGAGGCAAAAACGCGTGTCATCGTAACTGCGTTGTTTCGCTTCGGGATCCTGCGGGTCGTACAGCGCCGAACCCATGCGTCCGGCGATGTAAAAGGTTCGGGCGACACCGAGCATGCCCAGTGAGTCGAAGCGGTCGGCGTCCTGGACGATTTTCGCTTCGAGGGTGCGCGGAGTGATGTTGGCGGAGAAACTGTGGGCTTCGATGGCGTGAGCGACGGCCGTGATTTTTTCGCTCGGCCAATTCATTTCGGCGAGCACCGATGAAGCTTTTTCCGTCGCCAGTCGCGAGGCTTGCGCGCGCAGTGGCGAGTTTTTCTCGACAGCCACGCAATCGTGCAGGAGCACCGCAGCGAGTAGCACCTCCAGATCACCGCCTTCTTCTTCATGCAGCGTACGCACGTTGTGCCAGACGCGCTGCAAGTGGGCGAGGTCGTGGGCGCCGTCGTCGGACGGCTCCAATGCGTACGGCAGTAACTCTGCTGCCAGTGCTGCCACGGGCGTAAAACTATCTAAGTTCATAAGCATCCTTTCAGATTGTCTCAGTTCCTGTGGGAGCGAGCCTGCTCGCGAAGAGGCAGTATCAGTCACCGCAATGTCACTGACAGTCCGCTTTCGCGAGCAGGCTCGCTCCCACAGGGAACTGCAGTGTTTGCAACATTGCGCAGGGTAGTGTGTGTTTTGCCATGTGACGAGCGCCGCTCACCACCTTAGTATGGCGTTTTCCTTTTTCCGACAAGGCCCGTCCATGACGATCGAAATCCGCCCGGCGACCCCCAGCGATGCCCCGCAAATCCTCGCCTTCATCACTGAACTCGCCGATTTCGAAAAGGCCCGCCACGAAGTCATCGCCAGCGTTGCCGACATCGAGCGCAGTCTGTTCGGCGAAGGCGCCACCGCCCACGGTCTGATCTGCCTGCGCGACGGGCTGCCGATCGGTTTCGCGGTGTTCTTCTTCAGCTACTCGACCTGGCTCGGCAGCAACTGCCTGTACCTCGAAGACCTCTACATCACCCCCGAACAACGCGGCGGCGGTGCTGGCAAAACCTTGTTGCGTCACTTGGCGAAAATCGCCTGCGACAACGACTGCGGCCGCTTCGAATGGAGCGTGCTCGACTGGAACACGCCGGCGATCGAGTTCTACAAATCCCTCGGCGCGCAACCTCAGGAAGAGTGGGTGCGCTACCGCATGGATGGCCAGGTCCTGCGTGAGTTTGCTGAAGGCTGATCGCAATGATGGCAATCCAGCAGTAATTCGATTGTCGTCAGCGCTCTAGTCCGGCATTCTACGCGCCATTTTTGCGCACTCACGGACGACACCTGCAATGCCTCTGGCACAATTTCTCCACGCCCGTGGAGCCTTCGCTGCGTCAACGAGTGACCGGCGATGAGCGGACTACGGGCGTCAATGCGTCTGTATGGCCTGGTGAAGAACTCAGGCTCAAGCGACAACCCCCAGCGTCAACCGGTCGATATTCTCTGTACGACGAACAGCACGGGTGGCACTGCCATTCGTGCGTTCGTGTCACGCCTTGATGCCGAGTTGATGAGCCGCAGTGCCGGGCTCGCCGATTACCGCGTGATACCGCTGCGCACCTTCGATCCGACGGCGTTTATCGACGCTCATCAAGGCTGGCTGACGCTGCACGTCTGTTGCGGTTTCGTCGCCCCTGTCGGGCATTCGCTGCTCAAGGACCGCGGGTTGATGCCGATGGGCTGGTACGTCTATTCCGAGATCGGCCAGTGGACGGCCCAGCATCATCTCGACCTCGGCGCACAAATGGCTGAACTGCTGCAATCGACTTACGAGCGTAATCACCTGCGCAACTACAACGCCTGGCTCAACGAACTCGACGACGCCTCGCCGGCTGAACTGGCATGGCAAACCGACGAAGCCTGGCGACACCTGCAAACCGCCGCATCACCCGACAGCCGTGAGCATTGCCACGCCCTGTTCGACCCTGTCGACAACCGCTGGCGCTTCGCCGCGACCGACATCGATATTCATCAGCTGCACCCGGAACCTCTGAAGCAAGGAGCTTTGAATTGAGTGGTAAACCCGCTGCACGCGTCACCGACCCGACCGCCTGCCCATTGCCAGGCCATGGCACCAACCCGATTGTTTCCGGCTCGCCCGACGTCTTCTTCGACGGCCTCGCCGCTGCGCGCATGACCGATAAATCGGCGTGCGGCAGCCCGATTACCGGGGCCGTTTCCGGCACGGTTTTCATCAACGGCCTGAATGCCGCCACGCTCGATAGCACTGGAGGTCACGGCAATGTCGTGGTCGGTGGTTCGGGGACGGTGATTATTGGCCAGAGCGGCGGCGGGGCGGCTTTTAGCGGGTTGTTGCCGATGCCAGTGCATTTTACGGACAGGTTGCAAGTGGTTAATGAAGCAACTGGCGAGCCCGTGCCCGATCATCCCTATGTGATTCAACGGGGCGATGGCAGCATGGAACATGGGATCACCAATGAGCAGGGCTTTACTCATATGGTCAGCTCTCATTTGGCCGAAACCATAAAACTGTTTGTAGAGTGATCGAAATGGAAGTCGCAAACCCTGCACTCAAAGATTGCAAAAACGAGGTGGTGAGTCATGAGTTGACTTGCAAAACCGACCAGACTGTAAAAGCTGTGGCAATCAAAATCAAAAAAATCGTCGTGTTTTTCATCGGCGGTGCTGGAGACAAGGAACCGTATTATCAAGATCAACCACCTCACGGTAACGTAACCAGTGCGCAGGTTTTATTGCCTAAAAAATTCAGCGACGCGCAAATTGGAAAAATAAAGTCGGTGTACCTTAGTTATAAGGATGTGCGCGGCAAGAAAGACATAGAAAAGTATGTGCTGAGTTATCTGAAAGGTGATAAATCAATTTATATAAGTATCGTCGGTCACAGTCTGGGAGGATGGAACGGCGCTCATCTGGCAGCCATACTCAAAGAACAGGGATTTACGGTGAAGTCCTTGGTCACGCTTGATCCAGTGGGCGGCGGACTGGGTGTCTGGCTGATTTCAGACATTTACGCCACCACCCCGAAGCCTGGTGCAGAGTACTGGATCAATATATTGGCTGCACCGGCGAAACCCAATCAGTCCGATGATGTCGCCGAGATGGGAGAACGCTGGGTCATGAGCTCGGGTCCTGATATCAATAAAGCGGTAGACACCAACCACGAAGATGCAGGCGTAATGTTCAAGGCGAGGATTCTTGGCGAACAGTCCGCATGTGATCTCATCGCTGAAAAAATGATCAAATATCTGGAGTCTTGACATGCGAGTGTTGCTTGCAATTCTAGTTCTTTGTTTGTGTGCTTCGTGCGCAAAAAGAGTGCCATTACCAGAGACCGAAATTGAATTTGTTTCTGTTACCAAGTCTGGACACAGTGCTCTTCTGGATGTTCGCTTCAGTTCAATGACTGATCTGTTGCGATTCTTCGAGATCAATGCCGGCCAACATCAGGTCGGCAATGCCTTGATCTGTTCAATGGATGAGAGTGGCTTCTTCGAAACAAAACAGGACCTGACCCGGTATCTCGAAGGGGAGGTCGTCGCGGTATTAAATGAATCTGCTGCGGGGCCATATGTGTATTCGGCTGAGGTCTCTGCGGTGCATACACCGGACGGTGGAACGCTGAGTACGTACTTCAATAAAAAACAACTGTTGATGGTATTGAGCGCGCGTCAGGTCGTGGCATGTAAATTCAGGACTGCTGCCTACGCTTACGGTCCGTATTACTCAAAATCAATGAATATTCCTGCCAGTGTTTTCGTTCAGGCGATAGAGCGTCAGTAGTGATATTGATAACGGTGAATCACGGATCTGTTCGAGGAGAGTGGGTAGACGTGATCATCCCAAAATATGGGACGCAAAATTACATATTGAGATTTAGCGCCTGAGAGGTCTATAGTCCGTCGCACTCACTGCCAAAAACAAAACAGGTGAAGCGATGCTGGCGCAATTGATCGCGCTCGATTGGGGGACGACCTCATTACGTGCTTACAAACTCGCGGCGGGCGGTGTGGTGCTGGAGCAGCGCGCGCTGTCGTCCGGGATCATGCAACTGCCAAAGACTCCGCGAGCCATCAACGGTCGCGAATGCGCCGATGGTTTCGAACTGGCCTTCGATGAAGCGTGCGGCGACTGGCTCGATGCGCAGCCGGATCTGCCGGTGATCGCCTGCGGGATGGTCGGCAGTGCGCAGGGCTGGCGTGAAGCGGCCTACTGCGAGACGCCGGCGAATGTCGCCAATCTCGGAAACTCCCTACAAACAGTTGTCAGCCTGCGCGGCACCGTTGTGCATATCGTGCCGGGCGTGATTCAGCGATCGCGTCTGCCGAATGTGATGCGCGGTGAAGAAACCCAGGTCCTTGGCGTGCTGCAGAATCTGCCGATTGAGGCGGGTGCCGATCTGTTGATCGGTCTGCCGGGCAGTCACTCGAAATGGGTCGACGTGGTCGATGGCTGCATCACCCATTTCGATACGTTCATGACCGGTGAAGTGTTCGCCGTGCTCAGTGAACACAGCATTCTCGGTCGCACCCAAAAACACAGTGCGACATTCGATGCTCTGGCGTTTGACCGTGGCGTGCAGGTTGCGCAGTCTGCAGATGGCGAGCTCGGCGTGCTGTCGACCTTGTTCAGCGCCCGTACCCTGGGCCTGACCGGCGAACTCAGCCCGACCGCGCAGGCCGATTATTTATCCGGCCTGATGATCGGCCATGAACTGGCGGCGCTCGCCAGCGCTCAACGTCGCCGTCGCAACAACCGGAATCTCCCTTCGATCATCCTCATCGGCAACGCGCAACTCTGCGCGCGCTACAGCCGTGCCCTCGATGCCTGCGGTTTCGCCAACGTGACGCTGGCCGAGCAGGCCACCGAGCGTGGCCTGTGGCAACTGGCGCTGGCCGCCGGACTGATCGATTCCTCATCCCGTTAACCCTGACTGGAGGCCTGACATGCTCAAGCAAGCATTGGCGCAAAACGGTCTGATCGCGATCCTGCGTGGCCTGCATCCGCAGGAAGCCGCCGCTGTCGGAGAAGTCCTGTATGCGGCCGGATTTCGCGTCATCGAAGTACCGCTCAATTCCCCTTTGCCGTACGAAAGTATCCGCATCCTGCGCACGACCTTGCCCGCCGATTGCCTGATCGGTGCCGGCACGGTGCTGACGCCGGAACAGGTCGGGTTGGTGAAAGAGGCCGGCGGCCAGGTGATCGTCATGCCGCACAGCGACGCTAAGGTGTTGCGCGCGGCGAAAGCGGCGGGGCTGTTCCTGTCGCCGGGCGTTGCCACACCGACCGAAGCGTTCGCGGCGCTGGAGGAGGGCGCGGACATTCTCAAGCTGTTTCCGGCCGAGCAGATGGGCCCGGCGGTCGTCAAAGCCTGGCTTGCGGTGTTGCCAGCGGGGACGGTGCTGGCGCCGGTCGGCGGTATCACGCCGGACAACATGCAGGCGTTTATCGATGCTGGCGTGAAAGGTTTCGGCCTCGGCTCCGGCCTGTTCAAACCGGGCATGACGCCTGAGCAAGTAGCGCTGAACGCCAAGGCCTACGTGGCTGCGTGGAAGGCGCTTCGCTAAGACTTTATTGGCGCTGCGTGCGCTGCATCTAATAAGAGCTGCATTTACAAAAGAGAGCAGAGATGAAAATCACCAAACTCACCACCTTCATCGTCCCGCCGCGCTGGTGCTTTCTCAAGGTCGAAACCGATGAGGGCGTGACCGGTTGGGGCGAGCCTGTGGTCGAAGGCCGCGCCCACACCGTTGCGGCTGCCGTCGAAGAATTGTCCGACTACCTGATCGGCAAAGACCCACGCAACATCGAAGACATCTGGACCGTGCTGTATCGCGGCGGTTTCTACCGTGGCGGCGCCATCCACATGAGCGCACTGGCCGGTATCGATCAGGCGCTGTGGGACATCAAGGGCAAGGCCCTCGGCGTATCGGTGAGTGATCTGCTTGGTGGTCAGGTGCGCGACAAGATTCGTGTGTATTCGTGGATTGGCGGCGATCGTCCAGCCGACACCGCACGTGCGGCGAAAGAGGCGGTGAGCCGTGGTTTTACTGCGGTGAAAATGAACGGCACCGAAGAACTGCAATTCCTCGATACCTTCGAGAAAGTCGATCTGGCGCTGGCTAACGTTGCCGCCGTGCGTGACGCGGTCGGGCCGAACGTCGGTATCGGCGTCGACTTCCATGGCCGCGTGCACAAGCCGATGGCCAAGGTGCTGATGAAGGAACTCGATCCGTACAAATTGATGTTTATCGAAGAGCCGGTGCTCAGCGAAAACTACGAAGCGTTGAAAGAGCTGGCGCCGCTGACCAGCACGCCGATTGCTCTCGGTGAGCGGCTGTTCTCGCGTTGGGACTTTAAACGCGTGTTGAGCGAAGGCTACGTCGACATCATCCAGCCGGATGCTTCCCACGCCGGTGGTATCACCGAAACCCGCAAGATCGCCAACATGGCTGAAGCCTACGACGTCGCGCTGGCGCTGCATTGCCCGCTGGGGCCGATTGCGCTGGCGGCGTGTTTGCAACTGGACGCGGCTTGTTACAACGCGTTTATCCAGGAGCAGAGCCTGGGCATCCATTACAACGAGAGCAATGACTTGCTCGACTACGTGAAGGATCCGCGGGTGTTCGATTACGACAAAGGTTTTGTGAAGATTCCGAACGGACCGGGCCTGGGTATCGAGATCAACGAGGAATACGTGATCGAGCGCGCGGCGGTCGGCCACCGCTGGCGCAACCCGATCTGGCGTCATGCCGATGGCAGCTTTGCCGAGTGGTGAGTACTGCCTGACACACCCGATGAGATCGTCCCCACGCTCTGCGTGGGAATGCCTCAATGGACGTTCTGCGTCCGCTTTTGGGACGCAAAGCGTCCCGGCTGCATTCCCACGCAGAGCGTGGGAACGATCAGGCCTCAGGCCGACCTCAATAAACATAAAAAGAGGCTCTCCCCATGCAACCGCAAACCCTCACCGGGCAGGCGTCTTTAGTCACGCCTAGCCGTAAGCGGTTTTTCATCATGGTGTTGCTGTTTATCACCGTGGTCATCAACTACCTCGACCGCAGCAACCTGTCGATTGCCGCCCCCGCGCTGACCAGTGATCTGGGTATCGACCCGATTCACGTCGGCCTGATTTTCTCCGCGTTCGGCTGGACCTACGCTGCCATGCAGATCCCCGGCGGCTGGCTGGTTGATCGTGTGCCGCCGCGCATTCTTTACAGCGTCGCATTGCTGCTTTGGTCGATTGCTACGGTGATGCTCGGTTTCGCCGCCAGTTTCATTGCTTTGTTCGTATTGCGCATGGCGGTCGGAGCGCTGGAAGCGCCGGCCTATCCGATCAACAGCCGTGTGGTGACGACCTGGTTTCCCGAGCGTGAACGCGCAACGGCGATTGGTTTTTACACGTCGGGGCAGTTCGTTGGTCTGGCATTCCTCACCCCGGTGCTGGCTTGGCTGCAACATGAATTCGGCTGGCACATGGTCTTCGTTGCAACCGGCGCGGTGGGCATCATCTGGGCAGCAATCTGGTACGCGGTGTATCGCGAGCCGCGGGATTTCAAAGGCGCCAACGAAGCGGAAATCGACTTGATCCGCGAGGGCGGTGGCCTCGTTGATATTCAGCAGGAAACGGCCAAGGTCAAAGCCAAATTCAGCTGGACCGATCTCGGTATCGTTCTGACCAAGCGCAAGTTGTGGGGCATCTACCTCGGCCAGTTCTGCCTGAACTCAACGTTGTGGTTTTTCCTGACGTGGTTCCCGACTTATCTGGTGAAGTATCGCGGCATGGACTTCATCAAGTCAGGCCTGTTGGCGTCGCTGCCGTTTCTCGCCGCGTTCGTTGGCGTGTTGTGTTCGGGGTTCTTTTCCGACTTCCTGATTCGGCGCGGCTACACCGTCGGCTTTGCGCGCAAGTTGCCGATCATTGGTGGACTGCTGATTTCCACCTCGATCATCGGCGCCAACTTCGTCGAGTCGACGCCGCTGGTGATTGCTTTCCTGGCGCTCGCCTTTTTTGGCAACGGCCTGGCTTCGATTACCTGGTCGCTGGTCTCGACCTTGGCACCGGCACGTTTGCTCGGGCTGACCGGCGGGGTGTTCAATTTCATCGGCAACCTGTCGGCAATTGCCACGCCGATCGTCATCGGCTTCCTCGCCAGCGGCGATTCGTTCGCGCCGGCGATCACCTACATCGCGGTTCTCGCATTGATCGGTGCCTTGTCCTACGTGTTGCTGGTCGGCAAGGTCGAGCGTATCGAGTTGTAGTGGTCTGCGTCGGGCGACCATAATGCCGCCCGTTCCCTCGCTCAACGGTAAAGGCTGGATATGCAGGAAGACGCTCCGGAAAAAACCAAGGACGCCGCGCCCACCGGCACGCAGACGCTATTGCGCGGCCTCGGTGTGGTGCAAGCGGTGGCCAGTGGCGCCCGCGATCTCAAGGAGATTGCCCGGCTGATCGGCACCACGCGCAGCACCACCCATCGTCTGGCCAGTTGTCTGGTCGATGAGCGCTATCTGCGCGTGGTGCCGCAAGTCGGTTATCTGCTCGGGCCGAAGCTGATCGAGCTGGGTTTCCAGGCTCGCGAAGAGTTGCCGCTGGTGACCTTGGCCGGGCCGTATCTGGACGAGTTGTCGGCGCTGACCGGCGACACCGTGCACCTGGGGATTCGTGAAGGCGATGAAGTGCTGTATCTGCTGAAGAATCCGGGGCGCAATGGCCCGGAAATGCGTTCGCGGGTCGGCCATCGCATGCCGCTGGCGCGCACGGGGATCGGTAAGGCGTTGATGCTTGATGACTCGCCGAAAGATTGGCAACGGTTGTACGACATCAGCCTGCCGGCGGGTGGGAAAAGTCAGTTCTGGCCGCAGCATCCCCAGCAGTCCTGGGAACAGCTGGAGCAGCGCATGACCGAGTACGTCGCCGGCGGCTACGCCTTCGATCTGGAGGACAACGAACCGTCGATCCGCTGCGTGGCGGCGCCGATTCGCGATGCGAGCAAGGGCATCGTGGCGGCGATCAGTATCGCCAGCACCGTGCCATACATGCCGCTGGAAAAAATGGCCGAGCTGATTCCCCTGATCAAAGGGGTCACAGCCCGGCTTTCGGCGGAACTCGGTCTAAAGATTTAAACCTTGAGCGTCGCCATGTCGATCACGAAACGGTACTTCACGTCGCCGGCGATCATCCGCGCGTAAGCCTCGTTGATCTGGCGGATGTCGAGCATTTCGATATCGCAGGTGATGTTGTGTTCGGCGCAGAAATCCAGCACTTCCTGGGTTTCAGCGACGCCACCGATCAACGAGCCGGCCAATACACGACGGCTCATCACCAGTTTGCCGGCATGGACCGGTGGATCGATCGGCTCGATCAGACCGACCAGAATGTGCACGCCGTCGAAGCGCAGGGTGTCGAGGTACGGGTTGAGATCGTGCTGCACCGGAATGGTGTCGAGCAGGAAGTCGAAGTAACCGGCCGCGGCTTTCATCTGTTCGGCGTCGGTGGAAACGATCACGTGATCGGCACCCTGACGACGACCTTCTTCTGCCTTGCTCGCCGAGCGGGTGAACAGCGTCACTTCAGCGCCCATGGCCTTGGCGAACTTGATGCCCATGTGGCCCAGACCGCCCATGCCGAGAATCCCGACCTTGTCGCCCGCCTTGACGCCGTAGTGCTTGAGCGGCGAGTAGGTGGTGATGCCGGCGCAGAGGATCGGCGCGGCGCTGGCCAATGCGAGTTTTTCCGGGATGCGCACAACGAAGTGTTCGCTGACGACGATGCTGTCCGAATAACCGCCCATGGTGTTGCTGCCATCGACCCGATCCGGGGTGGCGTAGGTCATGGTCGGGCCTTCGAGGCAATATTGCTCGAGGTTCGACTGGCACGCTTCGCAGGTACGGCAAGAGTCGACCATGCAGCCAACGCCGACCAGATCGCCGACTTTGTGTTGGGTGACATTCGCACCGATCGCGGTGACTTTTCCGACAATCTCATGGCCCGGCATCAACGGGTAAACGGCGATGCCCCATTCGTTGCGCGCCTGGTGGATGTCGGAGTGGCAGACGCCGCAGTAGAGAATCTCGATCGCTACGTCGTCGGCGCGCGGGCTGCGACGTTCGAACTTCATCGGGGCGAGGGGGGTGGTGGCCGATTGGGCGGCATAGCCGATGGCGGTGTACATGTGAAACCTCGCAAAAGCAGGAACAAGTGAGGCGGCGCATTTTGGGCGTCGACTGACCGGTCGGCCATGACGATTCCTCCGGGTCTCATGCCTAATCCTCCGGCATACGGGTTTGATCGGTCGCATTGGCAAAAGGATCTGCCATGATGTTTTCATCCCCCTGTTTTCGTGATTTTTTGTGAAGAACAATTCGATGCAATTGACCCGTCATCTTGATGCCAATGCGCGGCTGGTTTCGCTGATCGAACCGCTGGCGCTGCGCGACGGTTACTCGCCTACCGGGTTGCCCGGTGTGCAAGTGTTGCGCGCCAGTTGCGATGTCGCCCGTGGCCCGCACATTTACGAGCCGAGCCTGATGATCATCGCCCAAGGCAGCAAGCTGGCGTTTCTCGGGCCTCGCACCATGGAGTATGGCGCTGGGCATTACCTTATTCAGGCGCTGCCGGTGCCGTTCGAGTGTGAGACGTTTGCCTTGCCGGATGCGCCGTTGCTCGGGGTGTCGGTGGCGATTGATCGGGTGTTGCTCGGTGAACTGGTGCTGGCCATGGGGCTGGCGCCGGGCCGGCATATCCCGGCGCAGACGCCGGAGTCGATGACCTCGGTGGTGCTCGACGATGCCATGCGCGGCTGCGTCGAGCGCTTGCTCAGTTGCCTGCACGATCCGCTGGAATGCCAGATTCTCGGGCCGGCGCGGGTGCGCGAGTTGTTGTTCACCGCGTTGCGCGGGCCGCAGGCCGATGTGTTGCGCGCGCTGGTCGAGCAGCAGGGGCAATTCGCACGGGTGGCGGCGTCGATCAGTCATCTGCATGCGCATTACACCGAGCCATTGAATGTCGAGACCCTGGCCGGTTGCGCGAACATGAGCGTGTCGACGTTTCATGAGCATTTCAAACGCAGCACGCTGTTGTCGCCGGTGCAGTATCTGAAGCGTTTGCGGTTGTTGAAGGCGCAGACGTTGTTGGTGGCGGAGGGCTTGGGTGTGGCGCAGGTCGCGCATCGGGTGGGGTATCAGAGTACGTCGCAGTTCAGCCGCGAGTACAAACGCTACTTTGAGCGCAGCCCGGGCGACGAGCGCGCTGCCTGAGGATTGACACAATCCCTGTGGGAGCTGGCTTGCCAGCGATGAGGCCGGCACATTCAACATTGATATCGACTGACCCGCCGCCATCGCTGGCAAGCCAGCTCCCACAGGGGGTGATGCAATGCACTAAATTTTAGGCAACAAAAAGGCCCCCAAATCGGGAGCCTTGTTGTTCAGCGGGTCGACTTACATGTTCGGATAAGTCGGGCCACCAGCGCCTTCCGGCGTGACCCAGGTGATGTTCTGCGCAGGGTCCTTGATGTCACAGGTCTTGCAGTGCACGCAGTTCTGGGCGTTGATCTGGAAGCGCTTCTCGCCGTCTTCCTTGGTGATCACTTCGTACACACCGGCCGGGCAGTAGCGCTGTGCCGGTTCGTCGTACAGCGGCAGGTTCTTGCTGATCGGGATGCTCGGGTCGGTCAGCTTCAAGTGGCAAGGTTGTTCTTCTTCATGGTTGGTACCGGAGATGAACACCGAGCTGAGTTTGTCGAAGCTGAGTTTACCGTCCGGCTTCGGATAATCGATCTTCTTGCAGTCGGCCGCGAGCTTGAGGCAAGCGTAATCCGGCTTGGTGTCGTGCAGGGTGAACGGCAGTTTGCCGCCGAAGATGTTTTGATCGAGCCAGTTGAAACCGCCGCCAACGATGGCGCCGAATTTGTGGATCGCCGGGCCGAAGTTACGGCTGGCAAACAGTTCATCGTAGAGCCAGCTCTTCTTGAACGCGTCCACATAAGTGGTCAGCTCTTCAGTGCCGTCCTTTTCCGCGAACAGCGCGTCAGCCACCGATTCGGCGGCGAGCATGCCGGACTTCATCGCAGTGTGGCTACCTTTGATCTTGGCGAAGTTCAGGGTGCCGAGGTCGCAACCGATCAGCGCGCCGCCCTTGAAGACCATTTTCGGCAGCGAGTTCAGGCCACCTTTGCAGATCGCGCGGGCGCCGTAGCTGATGCGCTTGCCGCCTTCCAGATACTGCGCCAGCACCGGGTGATGCTTGAGGCGCTGGAACTCGTCGAACGGCGACAGGTAGGTGTTGCTGTAGGAAAGATCGACGATCAGACCAACCACCACTTGGTTGTTTTCCAGGTGATAGAGGAACGAACCGCCGGTGTTCTCGGTGCCCATGATGTCCAGCGGCCAACCGGCGGTGTGCACCACCAGGCCTGGCTGGTGTTTGGCCGGGTCGATCTCCCAGATTTCTTTCAGGCCGATGCCGTAGTGCTGAGCGTCGGCATCGCTGTCGAGGTTGTAGCGCTTGATCAGCTGCTTGCCGATGTGGCCACGGCAACCTTCGGCGAACAGCGTGTATTTGCCACGCAGTTCCATGCCCGGGGTGTACAGGCCTTCTTTCGGATTGCCTTCGCGGTCGACGCCCAGATCACCGGTGATGATCCCGCGCACCACGCCTTGCTCGTCGATCAGTGCTTCCTGAGCGGCGAAGCCCGGGTAGATTTCTACGCCGAGGTTCTCGGCCTGCTGGGCGAGCCAGCGGCACAGGTTGCCGAGGGAAATAATGTAGTTGCCTTCGTTGTGCATGGTCTTGGGCACAAAGAAGTCAGGAATTTTCTGCGCGCTTTCGGCGTTTTTCAGGACAAAAATATCGTCGCGGGTGACCGGAGTGTTCAGCGGCGCGCCGAGTTCTTTCCAGTCCGGGAACAACTCGTTCAGAGCGCGTGGTTCGAACACGGCACCGGACAGGATGTGTGCGCCGACTTCGGAGCCTTTTTCGACCACGCAGACGCTGATTTCCTTACCGGCTTCGGCGGCCTTCTGCTTCAGACGGCAGGCGGCGGACAGGCCAGCGGGGCCGGCACCGACGATGACCACGTCGAATTCCATGTATTCGCGTTCCACAGGCTATCTCCTACTCAAGGCTCAACAGTTTTTTTTCTAATTTGGAGGTTTGATGTCGCATCCGTTATTCCTTTACGTTAACGTCAAGGGGAATATTGGAGAACAGACCTTTCTCTCTAGGCGGCGCATTATATCTACACCACTCCGAGCGTCCAATACAAACGTTTGTTTGAATCGGCTCCAGCCCAGAGAAATCAAAGAAGCGCGGCTTATGAATGGTCATTTTGCTGTATTGACCGGAATAGGCGTTCCGGTCAAGATACGGTCGGTTTTGCGCTCGTCGTAGGCAGACTGGCGGTTTCAAGAGCACGTCTAAAGGCAGGGCACAGGTGGTCGAGAGTGCTGCGCAGCGCAGTCTGGCGCGCAGTTTACACAGCGTGAGGATCAATGACTTGTCGGTCACCACTGACGAACGGTCGCACCCCCTTCACATCGTGGAATCACTTCGCACCCCGGTCGGCGTTTTTAGAGGTGCCCTTTTAGCCTGATGAGCATCAACCGCCAGGTTCGCCTAGGCGACTTTCTTTTCACCGGAGAGTAACGAGGAATCCATGAAGGTTCTTGTAGCTGTCAAACGCGTTGTGGATTACAACGTCAAGGTTCGCGTCAAGGCGGACAATTCCGGCGTCGATCTCGCCAACGTCAAGATGTCGATGAACCCGTTCTGCGAAATCGCAGTGGAAGAAGCCGTACGCCTGAAAGAGAAAGGTGTTGCGACTGAAATCGTCGTCGTCTCCATCGGCCCGACCACCGCTCAGGAGCAGCTGCGTACCGCACTGGCTCTGGGTGCCGACCGTGCCATCCTCGTCGAATCCGCTGAAGATCTGACCTCGCTCGCCGTGGCCAAGCTGCTCAAGGCTGTGGTCGACAAGGAACAGCCGCAACTGGTGATCCTTGGCAAACAGGCCATCGACAGCGACAACAACCAGACCGGCCAGATGCTCGCTGCACTGAGCGGCTACGGTCAGGGCACGTTCGCCTCGAAAGTCGAAGTCTCCGGCGACAGCGTTGCCGTGACTCGCGAAATCGACGGCGGCGCGCAGACTGTTTCGCTGAAACTGCCGGCAATCGTCACCACGCGTTGAACGAGCCGCGCTACGCGTCCCTGCCAAACATCATGAAAGCCAAGAAGAAGCCTCTCGAAGTGCTGACTCCGGACGCTTTGGGCGTTTCCACCGCCTCCACCAACAAGACCCTGAAGTCGAGCGCCGGCTGCACGCAGCGCAGGTATCAAGGTCAAGTCGGTGGCTGAACTGGTCGAGAAACTGAAAAACGAAGCGAAGGTAATCTAAATGACTATCTTGGTTATTGCTGAACACGACAACAAAGTGCTGGCCCCGGCCACACTGAACACCGTGGCTGCTGCGGCCAAAATCGGCGGCGACATCCACGTTCTGGTTGCCGGCCAAGGCGCTGGCGCCGTGGCTGAAGCCGCTGCGAAAATCGCAGGCGTGAGCAAAGTCCTCAACGCTGATAACGCCGCTTACGCGCATCAGCTGCCGGAAAACGTTGCTCCACTGGTAGCTGAGCTTGGCGCTGGTTACAGCCACATCCTGGCTGCCGCTACCTCCAACGGCAAAAACATCCTGCCGCGCGTTGCTGCGCAGCTCGACGTTGACCAGATCTCCGAGATCATCTCGGTTGAAAGCGCTGATACCTTCAAGCGTCCGATCTACGCCGGTAACGCCATCGCTACCGTGCAGTCCACCGCTGCGATCAAAGTGATCACCGTGCGTGCTACCGGTTTCGATCCGGTAGCTGCTGAAGGTGGTTCGGCTGCTGTTGAAGCCGTTGGCGCTGCACACGACGCGGGCACTTCGAGCTTCGTTGGCGAAGAACTGGCCAAATCCGATCGTCCAGAGCTGACCGCAGCCAAGATCGTCGTTTCCGGCGGCCGCGGCATGCAGAACGGCGACAACTTCAAACACCTGTACGCTCTGGCCGACAAGCTGGGCGCTGCGGTGGGTGCTTCGCGCGCCGCCGTCGACGCAGGTTTCGTACCGAACGACATGCAGGTCGGTCAGACCGGCAAGATCGTTGCGCCACAGCTGTACATCGCCGTCGGTATCTCCGGCGCGATCCAGCACCTGGCCGGTATGAAAGACTCCAAAGTGATCGTTGCGATCAACAAGGACGAAGAAGCGCCGATCTTCCAGGTGGCCGATTACGGCCTGGTGGCGGATCTGTTCGAAGCAGTACCTGAGCTGGAGAAGCTGGTCTAATCCAGCGGCTTCACTTATAAAGAGCCCGACCTTTTGGTCGGGCTTTTTTTTGTTTCGGATTTGAGTGGGAGCTTTTTGCCATGGATCTGCGCTGCGGATTGCATTACTCGGTATTGCTGGGATTGGCCCTGTTGTCAGGTTTGGCCACGGCCGCGGGCAAGTGCGAGCGCCTCGTCGTCACCGGCAGCCCGGATGCGCCGCCGTACCTGTGGCAGGACCCGCAGAATCCCAAGCAGTTGATCGGCGCCAGTGCCGACCTGTTGCAACAAGTCGCCAAAGACCTCGGCATCAAAGTCGAACTGCTCTACGCCGGCAAACGCTCGCAAGCCCTCGATGAAGTGCGCAGCGGGCGCATGGACATGCTGGCCGATGCGCCGCTGACCTTCAATGAACTGGAAAACTTCGACTACATCTATCCACCGCTGCTGGAAAACGACTATCTGGTGTGGACGCGTAAAGGCTCGACACTGGTCTATAGCGAGGCCAAAGACTTGCATGGCCACACCGGTGCGATGTCGGAAAAGTCTCGCATGACCCAGGCATTCGGCGTTTTCGCCGAGCAGAATCTGACCCTGACACGGACAGCCAACCTCACTCAGGCCCTGCAGAAATTGCTCCTCGGTGAAGTGGAATATGTACTCGCCGGCCGCTACTCAGGCATGGCCGCCGCGCAGGCATTGGGCATGACCAATGACCTGCTGGCGTTCGAGCACCCCGTCGACCGCCCGGGGCTGTTTCTTGCGGTTTCGCATAACTCGGCATGTAACGATCCGTGGTTGCGCGGACAGTTGGCCAAAAAGATGACAGAATTGCCCGCGTCCGGACTGACGGAAGCCGCGCTGCAACGCAACATCGAGCGCTGGAAGGCGCAGCAGCAACAGCCGCAACAACCCGTCAGTGCCCCAAAACAGTAGGGATTCTTAGTGAGTATTCGACCTCTTTTCGCGGCGATGGCCGTTCTGGCCCTGGCCGGTTGCGCGACCGATCCGGCACCCGTTGAACAAATGCGCCTGACCGAGCAAGCCATAATCCAGGCCAAGGCTGTTGGCGCCACTGCTGACGAAGTGCCGGAAATGAAACTGGCCGAAACCAAGTACAACCGCGCCAAAGGCAACATGGCGGACGAGTCCTACCGCAACGCGCGCATGCGTTCGGAACAGGCTGAACTGGATGCTCGTCTGGCCGAAGCCAAAGTGTTGACGCAAAAAAGTGAAGAACAGCTGAATGTGCTCAACACCCGCATCGTCCGTCTGCGCAAGCAACTGGGAGATGCCCAATGAGCCTCAAATCCAAAGTCCTCGGCGGTCTGATACTCGCCGGTTGCGCCAGCCTGTACGGCTGCGCCGGTCAACACAGCGAATCCGCACTGCAAGAGGCCAGCGCCGACTTCCAGAAGGTCAAGGAAGATTCCAATGTGCTGCGCATCGCGCCGAAAGACGTGATCCGCGCCGGTGAGTCGCTGGCCCGTGCCGATCGCCTGTCGACCTACTGGGGCAGCGGCTCCGACGTGGTGCATTACGCCTACCTGAGCCAGCGTTACAGCGAAATCGCCCGCGAGCACACCAATCAGGTGCTCAACGAAGAGCGCGCAGCCAAACTGGAGCTAGAGCGTCAGCGCTTGCAACTGGCCCTGCGTGAATCCAAGTTGCTCAGCGTGCAGCAGCAGGGCAAATGGCTGGAAGAACAGATCGTCGCACTGGCCACCACGCAGACCGACCGTGGTCTGGTAATGACCCTCGGTGATGTGCTGTTCGACACCGGTGAAGCGGAGCTGAAAAACTCGGCCAACCGCGTGGTGCTGAAGATCGTCCAGTTCCTGCAATTGAACCCGAAACGCGTGGTGCGTATCGAGGGGTACACCGACAGTACCGGTGGCAAACAGGAAAACCTCAAGTTGTCTCGTGATCGCGCGCAATCGGTCGCGGATGTGTTGATAGATCTGGGCATCGACGACAAGCGCATTCAGGTCGAAGGCTACGGCGACGAATACCCGGTGGACGCCAATGCTTCCGAGCGTGGGCGGGCGCAGAATCGTCGTGTGGAAATTGTCTTCTCCGATGAAAAAGGCCAGCTCGGCGCCGCCCGCTGAGGGCTGCGTCTCTGGAAAGCCCGGACTGTCATGCAGTGCCGGGCTTTTTTACGTCTGTCGAATAGCCCGCAAATCAGTACAGTCAGGGGCAGACACCGCACTGTATGGTCGAGTAATGTGACAACTGTCCCAGTACACTTCTAAACTGTTCCGGTATTGTTTCACACAAGAATAAAATGCCCGTGAAATCGAGTGCTGCGTCATGACCAATCTCTTGCTCTACCAACGTATTGCTCAGCAACTGGCCGAAGACATCCGCCGTGGCGTCTATCAACCGGGGGAGCGCGTGCCTTCGGTGCGCAAGATGAGTTCGCAGCTCAACGTCAGCCATGCGACGGTGTTGCAGGCTTACGCCAATCTCGAAGATCAGGGCTTGATTAGGGCGCGCCCGCAGTCCGGGTATTACGTGCACCAGACACCTGCACTGACGGCGCCGACGCCGGACATCGCCCGGGTCGAACGGCCGGGCCTGGTTACCCGCAGCAGCATCATTCAACAGGTGCTGGTCGAATCACGCCGAGAAGGCGTGTTTCCGCTCGGCGCGGCTGTGCCGAGTGTCGATTACTTGCCGGTGCGCGCACTGCATCAGCAACTGGCCAAGGTCACGCGCTTCCATAGCCCGCGTGCTTTCAGTTACATGTTCAGCCCCGGTTTTGAGCCGCTGCGCCGCCAGGTGGCGATCCGCATGCGCGATGCTGGTGTGGTGGTCGATCCGTCAGAAGTGGTGATCACCCACGGTTGCGTCGATGCCTTGCAGATGTCGTTGCGCGTACTGACCCGCCCGGGTGATCTGATCGCCGCCGAATCGCCGACCTATTACGGATTGCTGCAACTGGCCGATCTGCTCGGCCTGAAAGTCATCGAGATTCCGAGCGATCCCGCGACTGGCATGAGCCTCGAAGCCCTGCAACTGGCGGCCAACCAATGGTCGATCAAAGCGCTGGTGCTGACCACGCGGCTGAGCAATCCGCTGGGCGGCACCATGCCCGAAGAGCGGCAGAAACAGTTGCTGCGCCTGGCTTCTGATTTCGATATTCAGATTGTCGAAGATGATATCTATGGCGAACTGATGTTCGAGCAAGGCAAGACCAAAGCGCTCAAGGCGTATGACCGACTGGATCGGGTGATCTACTGCTCGAGTTTCTCCAAAACCTTGTCACCCGGTGTGCGCATCGGCTGGATGATCGCCGGCAAGTATCAGCAGGAAATCCAGCGCTTGCAGACTTTCAGCACCCACTCGGCGTGTAGCGTGACGCAGATGGCGATCGCCGCTTATCTGGAAAACGGTGGCTATGACCGGCATTTACGGTACATCCGCCAGGAATACCGGAAAAACCTCAGCGCCTTCCAGTTGGCGGTGCAGCAGTACTTCCCCGAAGGCACGCAAATGACCCGGCCCACGGGCGGTTTCATCCTTTGGGTGAGTCTGCCGGGCAGGGTCAATACGCAAGAATTGCATGTGCGTGCGTTGCAGCAGGGCATCAGTATTGCCCCGGGGCTGATCTTCAGTAATACCGAGCAGTTCAACCACTGTATTCGCCTGAACTGCGGGATTCCGTGGAATCGCGAGGCGGAGCGGGCGCTGATGACCCTGGGCATGCTGGCGACGCAACTGTGTCAGGAAACCGCTGGCGGATTCTGAACGAGCGGTGGGTGACGCTTGTCTTGTCGCGTCCAACAAGCGAGCATATGGCCCTCTGCCGTTAGTGTCGTTGGGTCCATGAAAGCGATTTTTCCTGCCGCTTGGGTGTTGCTGGGTTTGCTGATGATCGGTCATGCGCCTGGAGCCGTGGCCGCTGCAGTTCAGGAAAAACCGGCTGCGACGAGTGCCGCTAAAAAAGCCACGTCTGCGCCAAAGGCTGTTCCCGCGAAGAAAACCCAGCAAAAAGTCATCAAGAAACGCAAGCCGATCGCTTCCAAATCGAAGCCTGCCAGCGAAGTGGTGAAAGCCAAGTTGCCGCCGGCAAAACTCGATTTGAGCCTGCCCAAGGACATGGTCCAGGAACTGAAGCCCAAGGGCACGGTTGAATTGCCCAAGCGCGAGCCGATCCTGCCGCAGATGTTTGGCGAGAAAAACAACGGATTCCAGCTCAACGGCCGCTTGCTCAGCAACGAAATGCAGTTGCAACTGCGCAACGAAGAGCGCCGCGAAGTCGAAGGTGCCGCGCTGGATTTCGAATTCAAACAGTAAAACCTACCCATCTGTGACCCGCAGACCAGACGCTTTGTCGGAGACTGGTCAGTCACATTGAGTTATCGCTAAAAACCCCGGTTCCGGGAATTTGAAACAGCCGTTTTAGCGGTTACTCTGTTCCGCGTCTCTTTTACACATCGCCCGTCGCGAGGAATTGTTCGTCATGAAATGCCGTGAAGGCTGTGGCGCTTGCTGCATTGCCCCTTCCATCAGTTCGCCGATTCCCGGCATGCCTGATGGCAAACCCGCCGGCGAACGTTGCGTGCAGCTTTCGGTCGAAAACCTGTGCAGCATTTTCGGCCGCCCGGAGCGTCCGGCAGTCTGTTCGGGCTTTGCTGCGGATGTCGAGGTCTGCGGCAGCAGCTCGGAAGAAGCGATCAGGCTGATCGGCTGGTGGGAGCAAATGACGGCGGCGTGATGTGTCAAACGAACGGAACTTCAACAATAAGGAATAAGACTATGGGTTCGCTGCATCGTATCGCTGTGTTGTGTGGTTTGACCGCTGTGCTGGCCACGTCCGTCGCTCAGGCTGAAGACTGGAAAGTCGCCAAGAACGAAGACGGTATCAAGATTTCCCTCAGTGAAGTGCCGGGTTCGGACTACAAGTCCTACCAGGGCGTTGTGCTGATGAAAACCACCGTCGCCAAACTGCGCGCACTGCAGGAAGATGTCTCCGGCGCGTGCGCCTGGATTCACGAATGCAAGACTCAGAAACTGCTCAAGCACGAAGGCGATCAGAGCTGGACCTACACCCAGTTCAACACGCCTTGGCCAGTTACTCCGCGTGACTCGGTGCTGAAGGTGACCACCGTTGAAGGCGCCGATGGCAGCCTGACCCGCAATCTGGAAGGCTTGCCGACGTACATGCCGGAAGAAAAGGGCTTTGTCCGCGTTCAGCAGGTCAAAGGCTTCTGGAAGTTCGTGCCCAAGGGCGACCAGGTTGAAGTGACTTATCAGGTGCACACCGAGCCAGGCGGCAGCGTGCCGGCGATGGTTGCCAACAAGTTTGTCGTCGATGCCCCGTTCAACACCTTGAAAGCTCTGAAAGAACGCGCCGAGAAGTAATAAGCGCGCTCTACACAAAACGCCCCGACCGATACGGGGCGTTTTGTTTTCTCGCAATATTGTGTTTCCAGATATGCGTTGCACGAAATTTTCACAAAGTGTTCCTGACAATTCGCCCGCGCTGTTTGCACGCTTTCCCGGTTTGCCATGGCTCTAGATGAAAGTGTCTGGCGGCGGGGCAGTAATCAATGGCAATGGTGCAGGTGATCGTGCAACATTTGCGCACCGCGCACGCCCCGGGGTCTGGAATGACCAATAGAGGGCATGGCGCCGCTGTATTTTTTGCAACTTCAACTTCCAATGGGTCCTAAAACGACATGGCAAACCCGGACGCCCTGAATCAGCAGCGATCTTCTGCTCGCCTGCTGCAACCGACCGTCAAATCGCATCTGGCCTACACGCTGCTTTGCGCGCTGGTCATGATGGTGATGTTTTCCGTGCTGCGCCTCGCGCTGCTGGTCTACAACCGCGAGATGATCCTCGATACCCCGGCTTCGACCTTTCTCGAAGCCTTCGCCAATGGCCTGCGTTTCGACCTGCGCCTGGTGGTTTACGTGTGCATTCCGCTGGTGCTGGCACTGTTCAGTGCCCGCGCCATGGCCGCTCGCGGTTTCTTCCGCCTGTGGCTGACCATCGCCTCGAGCATCGCGCTGTTCCTTGGCCTGATGGAGATGGACTTCTATCGTGAGTTCCACCAGCGCCTCAATGGTCTGGTGTTCCAGTACGTGAAAGAAGACCCGAAAACCGTGATGAGCATGCTCTGGTACGGTTTCCCGGTGGTTCGCTATCTGCTGGGATGGGTCATCGGCACTGTCATCCTGACCCTGGCGTTCAAAGGCGCCGACCGTGCCACGCGTCCGCGCGGACCGTTCAGTGGCGGCAGCGTCAGCACCCGTCAAGTTGCGCCGTGGTACACCCGTCTTGCGGTGTTCGTGGTCTGCTTGCTGATTTGCGTGGTTGCCGCTCGTGGCACTCTGCGTCAAGGCCCGCCGATGCGTTGGGGTGACGTCTACACCACCGATTCCAACTTCGCCAACCAGCTTGGTCTCAACGCCACGCTGTCGCTGATCGAGGCTGCCAAATCTCGCATGGGCGAAGATCGCGACAATATCTGGAAAGCGACGTTACCGCAGGAGCAAGCGCAGAAAGTCGTGCGCGATATGCTGCTGATGCCTGACGACAAACTGGTCGATGCCGATATTGCCGCCGTGCGCCGTGATTACACGCCGCCGGCCGACAAGACCCTGCCGATCAAAAACGTTGTGGTGATCCTGATGGAAAGCATGGCAGGTCACTCGGTCGGTGCACTGGGCGCGCCAGGCAACATCACGCCATACCTGGACAAACTGTCGAAGGAAGGTCTGCTGTTCGACCGCTTCTTCTCCAACGGTACGCACACCCATCAGGGCATGTTCGCGACCATGGCCTGCTTCCCCAACCTGCCAGGTTTCGAATACCTGATGCAGACCCCGGAAGGCAGCCACAAGCTGTCCGGCCTGCCGCAGGTGCTCAGCGCCCGCAACTACGACGACGTATACGTCTACAACGGCGACTTCGCCTGGGACAACCAGTCGGGCTTCTTCAGCAACCAGGGCATGACCAACTTCGTTGGCCGTAATGACTTCGTCAACCCGGTGTTCTCCGATCCGACCTGGGGCGTGTCCGACCAGGACATGTTCGACCGTGGTCTGCAGGAGCTCAAGGCGCGGGAAAACGGCAAGCCGTTCTACGCGCTGCTGCAAACCCTGTCCAACCACACGCCGTACGCCTTGCCAACGCCATTGCCGGTCGAGCGCGTGACTGACCGTGGCAGCCTCAACGAACACTTGACCGCCATGCGCTACTCCGACTGGGCACTGGGTCAGTTCTTCGAGAAGGCGCGCAAAGAGCCGTACTTCAAGGAAACCCTGTTCGTCATCGTCGGCGACCACGGCTTCGGCAACGAGCGCCAGATCACCGAGATGGACCTGGGCCGCTTCAACGTACCGATGCTGATGATTGCACCGGGCATCCAGGAGAAGTTCGGTACCCGTGACCACACCGTGGGTACGCAGATCGACATCGTGCCGACCATCATGGGCCGTCTCGGTGGCGAAGTGCGTCATCAGTGCTGGGGCCGTGACTTGCTCAACCTGCCGGAAGGCGACACCGGTTTCGGTGTGATCAAACCGTCGGGCAGTGAGCAGACGACCGCCATCGTCACCGCCGACCAGATCCTGGTGTTGCCAAGAGACAAGGACATGGGGCCGAAGATGTGGCAGTACCAGCTAGGTGCCAACCCGCACGCCGAAGTCATTCCAAATGCACCGCGCACTGCCGAGTTGAAACTCAAACTCGAAGCGTTCCTGCAAACGGCGACCAAAAGCCTGATGGATAACACCGCTGGCGTCATTCACGGCAAGCCGGATTGATCGCTCACTGCCAGTAAAATCCGCGCAATAAAAAAGAGGCCCTGAACAGGGCCTCTTTTTTTTGCCGGTTACATCGTTATATCCGACCGAGTAACAGCAGCACCAACAGCACCACCAACACCACGCCGATAATGCCCGATGGACCGTAGCCCCAACTTCTGGAGTGCGGGAAGACCGGCAGACCACCGATCAGCAACAGGATCAGGATAATGATAAGAATTGTGCCCATGTCGATTTCCTTGTTGATAGTGTTCGAGAAGTCTTGGTATTCAAGGGCGACTGGAGACTAAGTAATTCCAGACGGCTTACAAATTCCGACCGGTGCGCGTGAAAGAAAATTCAATGTTTTTTTAATGTATTTGGATTGCTTGTTTATTTCCTTTGAAGCACAAGATCAAAAGATCGCAGCCTTTGGCAGCTCCTACAGGAGTTCGATGTAGGAGCTGCCAAAGGCTG
>NZ_AKJR01000028.1:0-43448 GCF_000282235.1 Pseudomonas sp. GM24
GCCTGCTCGCGAAGCGGTATCTCAGTCACTATTGATGGCGACTGATTCACCGCATTCGCCAGCAGGCTGGCTCCCACATTTTTTGTCCCGGTTTTAAGGGTTTAGCCCGCCGAGCGACTGATCCGAATACGCTTGCGTGCACTGCGTGTCAGGCGGATCGACAGCATCAACGCCGCGCAGCTCAGGCCAACGATCAGACCCTGCCACAAGCCGCTCGGGCCGCGTGGCTCACCGAGCCAGTCGGTCAGGCCGAGGGCATAGCCCACCGGCAAACCAATCCCCCAATAGGCGAACAGGGTCAGGATCATCGTCACCCGCGTGTCCTGATAACCGCGCAGTGCGCCGGCAGCGGTCACCTGGATGGCGTCGGAAAACTGGAACAGCGCCGAGTACACAATCAGCATCGCCGCGATGTGAATCACGGTCGGGTCAGCGGTATAGATCGCCGCAATCGGCTCGCGCAACAAAAGCATCATGCTCGCCGACAGGCAGGCGTAGGCCAGCGCGGTGCCCATACCGACGCCAGCAGCAAAGCGCGCCTCACGCGGTTCTTCGCGACCCAATGCCTGACCGACGCGCACGGTCACCGCCATGCCCAACGAGTAGGGAATCATGAACACCAGCGAACTGACGTTCAGCGCAATCTGGTGCCCGGCCACTACCGTGGCGCCGAGGCTGCCGATCAACAACGCGATCACGGCAAAGATACTCGACTCGGCAAACACGGCGATGCCGATCGGCAGACCAATTGCCAGTAACCGCTTGATCACTGCCCATTGCGGCCAGTCGAAACGGCTGAAGATTTCGCTCGAACGATAGGCCGGCGCCCAGCGCTCATAACCAGCCAGCCCCAGCGCCATCACCCACATCACAATCGCCGTGGCCCATCCGCAACCAACGCCGCCCATCGCCGGCACGCCGAAGTGGCCATAGATGAAGATGTAGTTCAGCGGAATGTTCAGCGCCAGACCGCACAGGCCCAGTACCATCGCCGGACGCGTACGACCAATGCCGTCACTGGTGCAGCGCAACACGTGATAGAACGCCACTGCTGGCAGACCGCTGGCGATGCCGTGCAGGTATTGCATGCACGGGCCGATCAGCTCGGGATCGACCTTCATCAGGTGCAGCACCGGTTCGGCGGCCACCAGCATCGCCGTCGCAATCAGTCCGACCACCAGTGCCAGCCACAACGCCTGACGTACAAGCGGGCCGATTTCGCTGTGGGTACCGGCACCGAAGCGCTGGGCAACTTTCGGCGTGGTTGCCAGCAGGGTGCCGGTCATCAGCAGAAACACCGGCACCCAGATCGAGTTGCCCAGCGCAACGGCCGCCAGATCCTTTGGCCCGACGCGGCCAGCCATCACCGCATCGACGAAGCCCATGGCCGTGGTCGCCAGTTGCGCGATGATGATCGGCAACGCCAGGGCGAGCAGGTTCTTGAACTCCAGGCGAATCCGCGCCGGGCGGGTCAGGGAAACAGCGACAGGTTGATCAGTTACAGAATTCACGGGCAAAACGTCCACAGGTGTTGATGCGCAAGGCGCCGCATTCTACGCCGCTGACGCCTTGGTCAGGAAAAATCCTCTGTTGCGGATTTGTAAGCGCAAAGCTCGCTGGCTCAGCGACCGATCTGCACCTAAACTGCCGATCCGCCAAAGGAGCCCGCCATGCTGATTGTTGCCGACGAAAATATCCCGCTGCTCGATGCCTTTTTTGCCGGTTTCGGCGAGATCCGCCGGGTGCCGGGCCGTTCCATCGACCGAGCGACGGTCGAGCAGGCTGACGTATTGCTTGTGCGCTCGGTGACCAACGTCAACCGTGCTTTGCTGGAAGGTAGCAAGGTGCGCTTTGTCGGCACCTGCACCATCGGCACTGATCATCTGGATCTCGACTACTTCAATGAGGCCGGCATCACATGGTCGAGTGCGCCTGGCTGCAATGCCCGCGGCGTGGTTGATTACGTGCTGGGCAGTCTGATGACACTCGCCGAAATCGAAGGCGTCGATCTGACTCAGCGCACCTACGGGGTCGTCGGCGCGGGTGAGGTCGGTGGACGGCTGATCAAGGTCCTGAAGGGCCTGGGCTGGAACGTCAAAGTCTGCGACCCGCCACGGCAGGCTGCCGAAGGCGGCGATTACGTCAACCTCGAGCAGATCATCGAGCAGTGCGATGTGATCAGTTTGCACACGCCGCTGACGCGCAGCGGCGACGGCGCGACCTGGCATCTGTTTGATCAGCAACGTTTGCAGCAACTCAAGCCCGGCGCATGGCTGATCAACGCGGCCCGTGGTCCTGTGGTGGATAACCTTGCTCTGCGCGAAGTGTTGCTGGAGCGTGAAGACCTGCAAGCCGTTCTCGATGTCTGGGAAGCAGAACCTGAAGTGGATGTTGCGCTGGCCGAACTCTGCGTCTTGGCCACCCCGCACATTGCCGGTTATAGCCTTGATGGCAAACAGCGCGGAACGGCGCAGATCTATCAGGCTTACTGCACATTCCTCGGTCAAGCGGCGAGCATTCAACTCAGTGATCTGTTGCCGGCACCGTGGTTGTCGGAAGTTTCCCTGCACGGTGACAGCGATCCGGCCTGGGCACTGGCGATGTTGTGCCGTGGGGTGTACGACCCGCGCCGCGATGACGCGGATTTTCGCCGCAGCCTCGTAGGCAATGTCGGCGAGCAGCGTGCGGCGTTCGACGTGTTGCGCAAGCAATATCCGGTGCGGCGCGAGATTGAAGGACTGAAGGTGCGCATTGAAGGGGATTCACCGGCGTTGGCGAAGATCGTGTCGGCGCTGGGTGCGGTACCTGTCTAGAAAGCGAGATGGGCGATTCGCGAGCTTGCTCGCGAATGCCGCGCCACAAATACCTGATCTGCAGACAGAAAAAACCCGGCCAAAGGGGCCGGGTCAGGAAGACGGTGGCTATATCACTCTTGTTCGGCAGGCTTGATCAATCGCTTCTCCAGCTCGCTGCACGCTTGCTGGATCATTTCTTCAGTGATCGGTACTTCACGCCCATCCTTATCCAGTATCGAGCAACCCAGAGATTGGCCGGGCTTGGTGCGGATCACTTGAATCTTGTCATCGCTGCTGTGTTGCAAGGACATGGCCTGTCTCCTCATCAGGTTGTGTACCCAGATTAAAACCGCCACGTGACCAGGCTGTGACAGCGCCTTCGATCCGTCATGAGCGGCCATTCCAGTCCAACAGAAATGACCGTTCGTCTCAACCGCGACGTTAGACCGATAGCAACTATGGCCTAGTCTTTGGGGGCATATTTAACCTGACTCATTGTGATTTACAGAGTTCCACCCCAAAGAAGGTTTACGCTAGCCCTTTCATCAACACGGATGCGTACCTGAATGACCCCGAAGCTTTCGTCAAGGCACCGGCGCGCCCTGCGTCTGACCACTCGATTTCTGGCTCCTTACCGCTGGCAAGTCATCGGCGCGCTGCTGGCGTTGATCGTCACCGCCGCCGTTACGTTATCGATGGGGCAGGGGATCAAACTGTTGGTCGACCGCGGCTTCATGACTCAGTCGCCGCATCAGCTCAATCAGAGCATCGGCATCTTCATGTTAATGGTGCTGGGCCTGGCGGTCGGCACGTTCGCACGGTTTTACTGGGTATCGTGGATCGGCGAGCGCTGCGTCGCCGACATTCGCCGTGAGGTGTTCAACCATCTGGTCTATCTGCATCCGGGCTTCTATGAGAACAATCGCAGTTCGGAGATTCAGTCGCGGCTGACTGCCGACACGACACTCCTGCAATCGGTGATCGGCTCGTCGCTGTCGATGTTCCTGCGCAACCTGCTGATGGTCATTGGTGGTGTCATCCTGCTGTTCGTGACCAATGCGAAACTCACCAGCATTGTGGTGATTGCGCTGCCGTTCGTGGTCGCGCCGATCCTGATTTTCGGCCGACGCGTACGCAATCTGTCGCGATTGAGCCAGGACCGCGTCGCCGATATCGGCAGCTATGTGTCGGAAACCCTCGGCCAGATCAAAACCGTGCAGGCCTACAACCATCAGGTGCAGGATGAGCGGCGTTTTGCGACAACGGTCGAGGACGCCTTCGACACGGCACGCAAACGTATCTTCCAGCGCTCATGGATGATCACCATGGTGATCGTGCTGGTTTTGGGCGCGGTGGCAGTGATGTTATGGGTCGGCGGCATGGACGTGATCGCCGGACGTATCACTGGAGGCGAACTGGCGGCGTTTGTTTTCTACAGCCTGATCGTCGGCAGTGCGATCGGCACCTTGAGTGAGGTGATCGGCGAGCTGCAACGTGCGGCAGGTGCCGCCGAGCGGATCGCTGAATTGCTGGGTTCGGAAAATATCATCCAGCCGCCAACCGCCGGGCTTGTGACCCTGCCGGAGCGCGTGCGGGGTGAACTGCAATTACAGGAAGTACGTTTTTCCTATCCATCGCGTCCTGAAAGCTATGCCGTCAACGGCTTGAACCTGACCATTCGGGCCGGCGAGACGCTGGCGCTGGTGGGGCCATCGGGCGCCGGCAAGTCCACGGTGTACGATTTGCTATTGCGCTTTTATGACCCCGTGGAAGGGCGGATTCTTATCGATGGTGTGCCGCTGACCAGCCTCGACCCGCTGGACCTGCGCCGTCACTTCGCTTTGGTATCACAATCGCCGGCGCTGTTTTTCGGCAGCGTTGAAGAAAATATTCGTTACGGCAATCCGCGGGCGACGCTGGAGCAAGTCAAGGAAGCGGCAAAAATTGCCCACGCTCATGACTTCATCGAAAAAATGCCCAACGGTTATCAGACCCATCTCGGCGATGGCGGTCTCGGTCTTTCCGGTGGGCAGCGTCAGCGTCTGGCGATCGCCCGGGCGTTGCTGGTCGACGCACCGATCCTGCTGCTGGACGAAGCCACCAGCGCCCTCGACGCGCAGAGTGAGCATCTGATTCAGGAAGCTTTGCCGAGCCTGATGCAGAACCGCACCACGCTGGTGATCGCGCATCGACTGGCCACGGTGAAAAACGCTGACCGGATTGCGGTGATGGATCAGGGCAAGCTGGTGGCCATTGGTACTCATCAGGAGCTGATTGCCAGCAATCCGCTGTATGCACGGTTGGCGGCGTTGCAGTTCAATGATGGCAAGAGCGCTTCAACGAATCCTGTCACCGATCCTGCCATTCACTAAGGCCGTGCCCATAAAAAATGCCCGTATCGCGAGATACGGGCATTTTTCGTTATCCGGCAGTAAGCGCTGGATTACTGATCATCAAAATACCGCTCATGCCAATCCACCAGCGGCTGTGGCGAGTTGAGCTTTTGGCCGTAGATCACCGAATAAGACAGCACGTTCTGCACGTACTGACGGGTCTCGTCGAACGGAATGCTTTCTACCCAGACATCGAAGCTCAGGTGATCGGCGCCGCGCAGCCATTGGCGTACGCGACCCGGTCCGGCGTTGTAGGCGGCGGAGGCGAGGACGCGGTTGCCGTTGAACTGGCTGTGCACCTGGCTCAGGTAAGCGGCGCCGAGCTGGATGTTCTTGTCCGGGTCCAGCACTTGCTGCGGCGAGGCCAGCGGAATGCTGAATTTGCGTGCGGTTTCCTTGGCGGTGCCGGGCATCAGTTGCATCAGGCCACTGGCACCGACGCCGGAACGGGCGTCGTCCATGAAGGCACTCTCCTGGCGGGTAATGGCAAACACCCAGCTCGAATGCAGGCCACGTACCTTGGCTTCACGCACAAGCGTTTCGCGGTGAGCCATCGGGAAGCGAATATCCAGATCGTCCCAGTACTGCGCCTGACTGATGGTGCGGATCGCCGGGAAATACCATTTCAAGTCGTAAGCGAGTTTCGCCTGAGCAACCATTTCATCGCGATTGAAGTGGCGGCTGACGTGATACCACTCGCGGCGACCGTCGACGATCTGTCCGCGGGCGTGGAATTCCAGCGCGCGGCGTACGCCTGGAGTGTTGCGCACCTTGTTGATCAGCGCCTGACTGAGGACCAATGGCTTGTTGTTCAGCGAGTAGGGCGATTGCGAACGGTCGGCGGCGAGGAAACCGTAGAAATCCCGTTCGCGCGCAAGGTTTTTGTACAGGGTCTGCGCTTCCGGGTTCTGCGGCTGGGCCAGTTCCAGGCTGCGCGCCTGCCAGTAGCGCCAGCGGTTGGTGGTGGCCAGGTCCTGCGGCAGACGGCGAGTCAGCTGATACGCATCGTCCCAGCGCGCCAGACGCAACAGCAGGCGCAAACGCCATTCCGAGACGGTGTTGTCGCGCAGTTCCGGATCGTATTTGGTCATCACGTCCAGCGCGCGGCTGTCGAAACGCCTCGCCAGAGTCAGGCCGATTTCCCGGGCGATCGCGACTTTTTCATCGCGGGAGAAATGCATGCTGCTGGCGTAGCCGTCGAGCAGCGCCATGGCCTTGTCCGGATCCTGACGCGCGAGGCGGCGCAGGCCGAGGCTGACCACATCGGACATCGGCTCGTCGGCCGGGGTGAAGCGTGAAGGCTGATTGAGCAGTTCCGGCTTTTGCGCCACATCCACCAGTAAACGGCCGCGCGGGGCGAGGGTGGTCAGGCCGTTGACCAGGCTGTTGGCCAGGGGATAGTTACGCGTCTGAGCGGCGAGTTTGGTGCGCTCCCAGCGTTTCTGCTCAGTGAGCTGACCATCGGCGGCCCAAATCCCGAACAGCGCGTCACACGCGGCGGGTTGCGATTTGCCCGTCAGCCACAGCTTGTCGGCGTTGGCATAGCCTTCGGCTTTCTTGTCGTGAGTGATCTGGTACTGCGCGTTGAGGCAGTCCAGTTCAGTGAAGTTGAGTTTCGGGTCGTAGTATTTGACGAAGGTTGCCCAGTCGCCACGGTCGGCGAGCCAGCGCAACCAGCGCAGTTTCATCCAGTTGGCCTGGGGCAGGTCACCGTGTTCGGCGAGGAATTTCTCGATTTCCGCATTGCTCGCGGACTTCAGGCGCGCGGTCAGTTCGTCGTAAGCCAGATACGGTTCCAGCGGATAATCGGCGAGCGCCTGGCTGTAGCGGAAATACGGGCCGGTATCACCCTTGGCCAAGGCGCGCTTGGCTTCATCGTAATACTGGCGTTGGGTGGACAGGTCCACCGCCTGGGCGGATTGAGCGGCAGCGGCGGTAAGTAGCAAACAGGACAAAACACTGAAAAGGCGACTGCGCATGAGACATCCGGGCAGAGAAATCATGACAAGTGCCGACACGAATCAGCACTGAATTGTCTGTAGCTTAGCCTTTTGCCAGCAAGCGGCGAAAGCTTTGCCGGCCTCGCAGCACAAGTTCGCAACAAATGTTGTGCAGAGTGCTTCGACAGACAAATTGCCGGCCTGTTGAAGCCCTAACTCAGGTAGAATGCGCGCCCGGTTTTTGGAGAAGCTCATGACCCTGCTCAAATTCAGCGATGTGTCCCTTGCGTTCGGCGCTATGCCGTTGTTGGACAAGGTGTCCTGGCAGATCGCCCGTGGTGAGCGGGTGTGCATCATCGGCCGCAACGGCACTGGCAAGTCCAGCATGATGAAACTGGTCAAGGGCGACCAGAAGCCCGATGAAGGCTCAGTGTGGCGTGCCCCCGGTCTGAAAATCGGCGAATTGCCGCAAGAATTGCCGGTGGCCGACGATCGGACGGTGTTCGACGTGGTCGCTGAAGGCCTTGATGGCGTGGGCGCGTTGCTCGCCGAATACCATCACCTCGCGCAGAACTGCGTTACTGAAGATGACCTGAACAAGCTGATGCACGTTCAGCAAGACCTCGAAGCCCGTGATGGTTGGCGCTTGCAGACTCTGGTCGAGAGTACTTTGAGCCGCCTGCAACTGCCGGCGGACAAGACCCTCGCCCAGTTGTCCGGCGGCTGGCGTCGTCGCGTGCTGCTGGCACAGGCGCTGGTGTCCGAGCCGGATCTGCTGCTGCTCGACGAACCGACCAACCACCTGGACATCGGTGCAATTGCCTGGCTCGAAGAAGCGCTGAAAGATTTCCAGGGCGCCGTGCTGTTCATCACGCACGACCGTTCCTTCCTGCAAAACCTTGCTACACGCATCCTCGAACTGGATCGCGGTGGCCTGATCGACTGGAACGGCGACTACGCCAGCTTCCTCGTGCACAAAGAAGCCGCACTGGCCGCTGAAGAAACCGCCAACGCGCTGTTCGACAAGAAACTGGCCCAGGAAGAAGTCTGGATCCGCCAGGGTATCAAGGCGCGCCGCACCCGTAACGAAGGCCGCGTCCGCGCCCTGAAAGCGTTGCGCGTCGAGCGTAGCGAGCGTCGTGAGCGCACCGGCAAGGCCAACATTCAGTTGGACACGGCCGACAAGTCCGGCAAGCAGGTGATGGTTCTCGAGAACGTGAGTTTCGCTCACCCGGGCGGCCCGTTCCTGATCAAGGATTTCTCGATGGTGCTGACGCGCGGCGACCGTATCGGTCTGCTCGGCGCCAACGGTACCGGCAAGACCACCCTGCTGAAACTGATGCTCAGCGGTCTGCAACCGACCAGTGGCAAAGTGGAAGAGGGCACGCGGATCGACGTAGCGTACTTCGACCAGCTGCGCCATCAGCTGGATCTGGAAAAAACCGTGATCGACAACGTCGCCGAAGGTCGCGACTTTATCGATATCGATGGCCAGAGCCGTCACGTGCTGAGCTACCTCGGCGACTTCCTGTTCAGCCCGCAGCGTGCCCGCACGCCGGTCAAGGCGCTGTCAGGTGGTGAGCGTGCGCGTCTGTTGCTGGCCAAACTGTTCAGCAAGCCGGCGAACCTGCTGGTCCTCGACGAACCGACCAACGACCTCGACGTGGAAACCCTCGAGCTGCTCGAAGAAGTGCTGCTGACTTTCAACGGCACCGTGCTGATGGTCAGCCACGACCGGGCATTCCTCGACAACGTGGTCACCAGCACGCTGGTCTTCGAAGGTGAAGGCAAGGTGCGTGAGTACGTCGGCGGCTATCAGGACTGGATCCGTCAGGGTGGTTCGCCGCGCCTGTTGGGCGTGACTGAAAGCAAGTCGGGCAAGGCTGACTTGAATTCGGCGGTGGTCACTGCCGAGCCTGCTGTAGTTGCAGCACCTGTCGCTGCTGCCCCGGCTGCCAAGAAAAAGCTGAGCTACAAGCTGCAACGCGAGCTGGAAGCGTTGCCCGCTGATATCGACGCCAAGGAACAGCAGATTGCTGCCGTGGAAGCCGAAATGGCTGAAGCTGGCTTCTATCAGCGCCCTGCGGCTGAAACAGCCAAGGTGATTGCTTCGCTGGAGCAGTTGCAGGCTGAGCTGGATGCGTTGATGGAACGTTGGGCCGAGCTGGATGCCTGATTGTTCCTGATGTGAAAAAGCCCGGCGCTCAGTGATGAACGCCGGGCTTTTCATATGTAAACGCAGTTCCCTTGTAGGAGTGAGCCTGCTCGCGATAGCGGATTAGCATTCAACGAATTCGTCGACTGTCAGAACGCTATCGCGAGCAGGCTTGCTCCTGCATGGAATGGTATTTCAGCGTTTGACCAAGTGTACCGCCAATACATCGCATGGCGCGCCGTGCAGCACGTCATTCGCGGTCGAGCCGAGCAACAGCGCCAGACCGTGACGGCCATGGCTGCCGACCACGATCAGGTCGCATGCTTGTTCCTTGGCGAAATGATGGATTTCCTGGCGTGGCTGGCCATAAGTCAGGTGACAATTGGCGCCTTCGAGTTCGGAGTACTTGAGTTTCAGGCGCTCGAGGCGTTCCTTGGCCTGATCGAACTGCTGTTGTTGCAGTTGTGACAGATCCATCGGCACGTCGCCGCCGAACGCCATGGCCATCGGCTCGACAATATGCACCAGCGACAGCTTGGCGCCATTGCTCACCGATAGCTCTCGGGCGCGGTGAATCACAGGGTCGCACTCTTCGGTCAGATCTACGGCGACCAGGATGTGGTGGTAGGGCATGAGGTGCTCCTCGTGAGGTTTCAATATTGTTAAGTATGGCTGGTTTCAAGCGCATTGGTTCCAAAGTGACACAATGCGCTCACCAAGAATTGGGAATAGAGATATGACGGTCTGGTTGGTGGTGTCAATCCTGCTGGTGGTTTTAAGTCCGCTGGCGTGGCTGCGCCCATCGCGCGCGCAAAGCGGTCGCATCGCCCTGCGCATGGAGGCGCGACGCATCGGTCTGGCCATGCAGCTGGCCCCTCAGGAATGGCCGCACTGGCTGGCGCAAGAGCCGCCGAACCCGTGTGCGCAATATCATCGACCGCGCCGTAGCAAGCAGCCCGTCTGCTGGACTTACTGGCAGAAATCGCCGGGTGTATGGGTCAATCAATGGCAGGAAGTCTGCGAGGATCGTGCGCTGCTCAATCATTTCGAAAAGTTGCCGGGCAACGTTTTCAAAGTCGAGGCAGACAAGCAGATGATCGCTCTGTATTGGGGCGAGAAGGGTGAAGCGACGGTTTTGCAGGATATCGACGCCACTCTGAAAGCGCTGGCGTGACGCGCGGACTTTTCGCACTGCAATGGTGTGAAACGTCCGGCAGACGCGCAATAAAAAGCCCGACATGATTCATCGGGCGGGGTTGGCCAGGCAGGCCGGAAACGTTTTTTGATGCTGATGGGGCTTGGAGCGCTCAGCGCATTTCTCTGTAGTCCTCCCAGCGTAGCCCTTTAAACAAGGGCCGCCGCGAATTAGGGCGACTTTTCTAACTATTGATTCTATGAATGGCTTCACATGCAGACGCGTGTTGCGGGTCTTCGTCTGACGGAAATGACCGCAAAGTCGCATTTCAACCCGTATTTTGGGCGATTGACAATTGTTGGAAATTCCGTGAAGGTGACGTACCCAAATCAAACGGGCGTATGAATTGAGCGTTTGTCTTACAGACTGCTCCTACAGAATCCCGACTATCGCGTTGGCGGGTGTGCCGGGTGGATTGGCGTTAGCATCGACGAAAAAGCGTCCTGCCGAGCCATTCGCCTGCGTCCGACGTGTACTGTTCAGCTTCCATATCGTGGAGATCAGTTGATGATTTACGAAGGTAAAGCCATCACGGTTAAAGCTCTTGAAAGTGGCATCGTCGAATTGAAATTCGACCTCAAGGGTGAGTCCGTCAACAAGTTCAACCGTCTAACCCTGAACGAACTGCGTCAGGCCGTAGACACCATCAAGGCAGATGCTTCGATCAAGGGCGTGATCGTCAGCAGTGGCAAGGACGTGTTCATCGTCGGCGCCGACATCACCGAATTTGTCGACAACTTCAAGCTGCCGGATGCCGAGCTGGTTGCTGGCAATCTCGAAGCCAACAAGATCTTCAGCGATTTCGAAGACCTCAATGTCCCAACCGTAGTGGCCATTAATGGCATCGCACTGGGCGGCGGTCTGGAAATGTGCCTGGCGGCTGACTATCGCGTCATGTCGACCAAGGCCAAGATCGGTCTGCCGGAAGTCAAACTGGGCATCTACCCAGGCTTCGGCGGCACCGTGCGTCTGCCGCGCCTGATCGGTGTCGACAACGCCATCGAATGGATTGCCTCCGGTAAGGAAAACCGCCCTGAAGACGCCCTGAAAGTCAGCGCCGTCGACGCCGTGGTTGCTCCGGAGAAGCTGCAGGAAGCCGCTCTTGAACTGATCAAACGCGCCATCTCCGGCGAGTTCGACTTCAAGGCCAAGCGTCAGCCGAAACTTGAAAAACTCAAGCTGAACGCCATTGAACAAATGATGGCTTTCGAAACCGCCAAAGGTTTCGTTGCCGGTCAAGCTGGTCCGAACTACCCGGCACCGGTTGAAGCGATCAAGACCATCCAGAAAGCCGCGAACTTCGGTCGTGACAAGGCGCTGGAAGTCGAAGCCGCCGGTTTCGTCAAACTGGCCAAGACCTCTGCCGCGCAGAGCTTGATCGGTCTGTTCCTGAACGATCAGGAGCTGAAGAAAAAGGCCAAGGCCTATGACGAAATCGCCAAAGACGTGAAGCAGGCCGCTGTACTCGGCGCCGGCATCATGGGTGGCGGTATCGCCTATCAGTCGGCTTCCAAAGGGACGCCGATCCTGATGAAGGACATCAACGAGCACGGTATCGAGCAGGGGCTGGCCGAAGCCGCCAAACTGCTGGTTGGCCGCGTTGATAAAGGTCGCATGACCGCTGCGAAAATGGCTGAAGTGCTCAACGCCATTCGTCCGACCCTGTCCTACGGCGACTTCGGTCACGTCGATCTGGTTGTCGAAGCTGTGGTCGAGAACCCGAAGGTCAAGCAAGCCGTGTTGGCTGAAGTGGAAGGTCAGGTCAAAGAGGACACCATCCTCGCGTCCAACACCTCGACAATTTCTATCAGTTTGCTGGCCAAGGCCCTCAAGCGTCCGGAAAACTTCGTCGGCATGCACTTCTTCAACCCGGTGCACATGATGCCGCTGGTGGAAGTGATCCGTGGCGAGAAGTCCAGCGAGCTGGCTGTTGCCACCACCGTTGCCTACGCCAAGAAAATGGGCAAGAACCCGATCGTCGTCAACGACTGCCCGGGCTTCCTGGTCAACCGCGTACTGTTCCCGTACTTCGGCGGTTTCGCCAAGCTGGTCAGCGCCGGTGTGGACTTCGTCCGTATCGACAAGGTCATGGAAAAATTCGGCTGGCCGATGGGCCCGGCGTACCTGATGGACGTGGTCGGCATCGACACCGGTCACCACGGTCGTGACGTGATGGCTGAAGGCTTCCCGGATCGCATGAAGGATGACCGTCGTTCGGCCATCGACGTGCTGTACGAAGCCAAGCGCCTGGGCCAGAAGAACGGCAAGGGCTTCTACGCCTACGAGGCCGACAAGAAAGGCAAGCAGAAGAAAGTCGCCGATCCGTCGGTGCTGGAAGTGCTCAAGCCGATCGTTTACGAGCAGCGCGAAGTCACTGACGAAGACATCATCAACTGGATGATGATCCCGCTGTGTCTGGAAACCGTGCGTTGCCTGGAAGACGGCATCGTTGAAACCGCCGCCGAAGCCGACATGGGTCTGGTTTACGGTATCGGTTTCCCTCCATTCCGTGGCGGTGCGCTGCGCTACATCGATTCGATCGGTGTTGCCGAGTTCGTTGCCCTGGCTGACCAGTACGCTGATTTGGGCGCGCTGTACCACCCGACCGCGAAGCTGCGTGAAATGGCCAAAACCGGCCAGAGCTTCTTCGGTTAAGCGCCCCCAACTAGAGTGAGAGTGAACTTATGAGCTTGAATCCTAGAGACGTCGTGATTGTCGACTTCGGTCGTACTCCGATGGGCCGCTCCAAGGGCGGCATGCACCGCAACACCCGTGCTGAAGACATGTCGGCGCACCTGATCAGCAAACTGCTGGAACGCAACGCCAAGGTTGATCCTGCTGAAGTCGAGGACGTGATCTGGGGCTGCGTCAACCAGACCCTGGAGCAGGGCTGGAACATCGCGCGCATGGCGTCGCTGATGACCCAGATCCCGCACACCTCGGCCGGCCAGACCGTCAGCCGTCTGTGTGGCTCGTCGATGAGCGCACTGCACACCGCTGCGCAAGCGATCATGACCGGTAACGGTGACGTGTTCGTGGTTGGCGGCGTCGAGCATATGGGCCACGTGAGCATGATGCACGGTGTCGATCCGAACCCGCACATGTCGCTGTACGCGGCGAAAGCCTCGGGCATGATGGGCCTGACCGCGGAAATGCTCGGCAAAATGCACGGCATCACTCGCGAACAGCAAGACGCTTTCGGCGTGCGTTCCCACCAGTTGGCCCACAAGGCAACCGTGGAAGGCAAGTTCAAAGACGAAATCATTCCGATGCAAGGCTACGACGAGAACGGTTTCCTGAAACTGTTCGACTATGACGAAACCATTCGTCCGGAAACCACCCTGGAAAGTCTGGCGGCTCTCAAGCCAGCCTTCAATCCAAAGGGCGGCACCGTGACTGCCGGTACTTCGTCGCAGATCACTGATGGTGCTTCGTGCATGATCGTGATGTCGGCGCAGCGTGCACAGGACCTGGGTATCCAGCCAATGGCGGTTATCCGTTCGATGGCAGTGGCGGGTGTGGATCCGGCGATCATGGGCTATGGTCCAGTTCCGGCGACACAAAAAGCCCTGAAGCGTGCGGGCCTTGGGATCAACGATATCGACTTCTTCGAGCTCAACGAAGCGTTCGCCGCACAGGCCCTGCCAGTGCTGAAAGATCTGAAAGTGCTCGACAAGATGAACGAGAAGGTTAACCTGCACGGCGGCGCGATCGCCCTGGGTCACCCGTTCGGTTGCTCCGGTGCCCGTATTTCCGGCACCTTGCTGAACGTGATGAAGCAGAATAGCGGCACCTTCGGGGTGGCCACTATGTGCATTGGTCTCGGCCAAGGCATCTCCACCGTCTTCGAACGCGTTTAAGCGTCTCGTCGATGGAAGCCGGGGCCAAGTGCCCCGGTTTTTGTTTTTGTGGATTTATTTTGTTTTTATTTTTGAAAAAATTTGAGTGAGGGCCAAACCATGCCGATACAACCTGGGCTCTACCAACATTACAAAGGTCCGCAGTACCGCGTATTCAGTGTTGCGCGGCACTCCGAGACCGAAGAAGAAGTGGTCTTTTACCAAGCCCTGTATGGCGATTACGGCTTTTGGGTGCGCCCTCTGAGCATGTTTCTCGAGTCGGTCGAGGTTGACGGCGAGCAGGTGCCACGCTTTGCTTTGGTGCAAGCCGAACCGAGCCTTTTTTCCAAGGCATGAGGCGAGTGTGCACAGAACCCTGTGCTTGACCTCACCTTGTATCAACTATATATAGCGGTGCCGCGTCAGGCGCCAACCGCCTTTCACTTCTAGAATTCAGGAATTTTCTGATCCATGGGCAAATCGCTGGTCATTGTGGAATCCCCGGCTAAGGCCAAGACCATCAACAAGTATCTGGGTAACCAATACGTGGTGAAGTCGAGTATCGGCCATATCCGAGACCTGCCCACCAGCGGTTCGGCTAGCGCCAGCAAAGAGCCAGCCGCCAAGCGCGGCAAGGCTGCTGCGGGCGAAGGTCCGGTGCTCTCGCCGAAAGAGAAAGCGCGCAAGCAGCTGGTCTCGCGTATGGGTGTCGATCCCGATCATGGCTGGAAAGCCAAGTACGAGATCCTCCCGGGTAAAGAGAAGGTCATCGAAGAGCTGCGCCGGCTCGCCAAAGATGCTGACACCATCTATCTCGCAACCGACTTGGATCGCGAGGGGGAAGCCATTGCCTGGCACCTGCGCGAAGCCATCGGTGGTGACGACAGCCGCTACAAGCGTGTGGTGTTCAACGAAATCACCAAGAAGGCGATTCAGGAAGCCTTCTCGGAACCGGGCGAGCTGGACATCGATCGTGTCAACGCTCAGCAGGCCCGTCGTTTCCTCGACCGCGTTGTGGGTTACATGGTCTCGCCGCTGCTGTGGGCGAAGATCGCCCGTGGCCTGTCTGCCGGTCGCGTGCAATCGGTTGCCGTGAAGCTGGTGGTCGAGCGTGAGCGTGAAATCCGTGCATTCAACCCGGAAGAGTACTGGGAAGTGCATGCCGATCTCGGCACCACCAAAGGCTCGACCGTGCGTTTCGAAGTGGCTCGCGAGAAAGGCGAGGCCTTCAAGCCGCTCAACGAAGCCCAGGCCATGGCCGCGCTGGAGAAGCTCAAGTCTTCCAGCTACAGCATCGTCAAGCGCGAAGACAAGCCGACCAGCAGCAAGCCTTCGGCGCCATTCATCACCTCGACACTGCAACAGGCTGCGAGTAACCGCCTGGGCTTCGGCGTGAAGAAAACCATGATGATGGCCCAACGTCTCTACGAAGCCGGCTACATCACTTACATGCGTACCGACTCGACCAACCTCTCGGCTGATGCCGTGACGATGGCGCGTACTTACATCGAAGACGAGTTCGGCAAGAAGTACCTGCCGGAAACGCCAAACGTCTACAGCAGCAAGGAAGGCGCACAAGAGGCTCACGAAGCGATTCGTCCGTCCGACGCCAACACCATTCCGAGCAAGCTTGCAGGCATGGAGCGTGACGCTGAGCGTCTCTACGAGTTGATCTGGCGCCAGTTCCTCGCTTGCCAGATGCTGCCGGCGCAATATCTGTCGACCACCGTCAGCGTGGGTGCTGGCGATTTCGAGCTGCGTGCCAAGGGTCGTATCCTCAAGTTCGACGGTTACACCCGCGTTATGCCGCAAATTGCCAAGCCGGGTGATGACGACGTTCTGCCCGATATGGCGCAGGGCGACGTGATGAAGCTGATCAAGCTCGATCCGTCCCAGCACTTCACCAAGCCGCCGGCGCGTTACTCGGAAGCGAGCCTGGTTAAAGAAATGGAAAAACGTGGCATCGGTCGTCCTTCGACTTACGCTGCGATCATTTCGACCATTCAGGATCGCGGCTATGTGACCCTGCACAACCGTCGTTTCTATTCGGAAAAGATGGGCGACATCGTCACCGAGCGTCTGTCGGAAAGCTTCTCCAACCTCATGGACTACGGCTTCACTGCCGGCATGGAAGAGAACCTCGATGACGTGGCACAGGGTGAGCGCGACTGGAAAAGTGTGCTGGACGAGTTCTACGGCGACTTCAAAAAGAAGCTCGAAGTAGCCGAAAACCCGGACAGCGGCATGCGTGCCAACCAGCCGGTCATGACCGACATTCCGTGCACCACTTGCGGCCGTCCGATGCAGATTCGTACTGCGTCGACCGGCGTGTTCCTTGGTTGCTCAGGCTACAGCCTGCCGCCGAAAGAACGCTGCAAGGCCACCGTCAACCTGGTGCCGGGCGACGAAATCGCTGCGGACGACGAAGGTGAGTCGGAATCGCTGGTGCTGCGTGGCAAGCATCGTTGCCCGATCTGCAGCACGGCGATGGACGCTTACCTGCTGGACGAGAAGCGCAAGCTGCACATCTGCGGTAACAACCCGGATTGTGCTGGCTACGAAATCGAAGAGGGCAGCTATCGCATCAAGGGCTACGAAGGTCCGAGCCTGGAATGCGACAAGTGCGGCAGCGAGATGCAGCTCAAGACTGGCCGTTTCGGCAAGTTCTTCGGTTGCACCAACCCTGAGTGCAAGAACACCCGCAAACTGCTGAAAAGCGGTGATGCAGCGCCGCCGAAGATGGATCCGGTGAAGATGCCTGAGCTGAAATGCGAAAAGGTCAACGACACCTACATTCTCCGTGACGGTGCCTCTGGTCTGTTCCTGGCCGCCAGCCAGTTCCCGAAAAACCGTGAAACCCGCGCTCCGCTGGTGATCGAGATTGTGCCGCACAAGGACGAAATCGATCCGAAGTACCACTTCCTCTGCGACGCGCCGAAGAAGGATCCTGATGGTCTGCCTGCGGTCATCCGCTACAGCCGCAAGACCAAGGAGCAATACGTGCAGACTGAAGTCGACGGCAAGCCTACTGGTTGGAAAGCTTACTACGACGGTGGCAAGTGGACGGTTGAAGACAAGCGTACGAAGGCCAAAGCTGAATAAGCATTAGCCTGATACTGAAAGGCCGCATGAGAACCCTTGGGTTTTCATGCGGCCTTTTTGTTTTGTGCTTGCGGTGGGATCAACTGATCCATGACACTGTCCGGCCTGTGTGAAGCAATTATTTCGTTGTGGGGAGCGCCGTCATGGCTCACGAACTCTATACCCGTACCAATCAGAAGATCTATTTCGCTGGCCTGTCGCTCGAAGCCTTGGCTCGCGCTGAGGAGGGGCGGGCGATGAATTCACTGGCGTTGATTCAGGCCGGACGTGAATCGGCGCTGTTTCACCTGTACGGCGCCTTGCTGGGTCTTTGCCACGAGATCGCGGGTTTCTATCGTCTGCCGCAGGCCAATGCGCCGCGGGCTGAGATGCTGCTGACGCGTGAAGTGCTGGAGTCGATTGCGATTCCTGAACTCGCAGAAATGGTTGAGTTGGCGGGCAACTCTGAAACCTGGCTGGCAAAACTGCTGGCTGCGCATTCGGCGCTGTTCCAGCCGCCACGGGTGCCACACAAACCGAAAGGGGATGTGACTCAACCGTTGATTCAGGCGATTAATCTGGATGAAGAGGAAGCGCCGGAAGAGTTGAGTCGAGAGGAGCTGGAGAGCTGGCGGCAGAACTTGAAAGGTCTGGCGATACGTTTTCGCGAAGGCTTGAACGAGTGCTGAGGGCGATTGACACGGTGGCAATCTGAAACATGCTGCTGGTCAAGATCCCGAGCGAAGCCTGAATGATGTCTATATAATGCCTGCCTTTCGTGGAGAACAGACCTTTATGCCAACGTCCTTTCTAGAAATTGTCGAGTTACCAGACGGCCGAATCGAACTGCGCAGGGCTGAGGACGAGGGTTCTTTGGTGACGCTGGATTTCTCCGACGATGCCAAGGCGTTCCTGCAAGGTCAGCATGTGGAAATCGCTAAAGCGATGTTGAGCGTCGGCGTGCAAATGGCCGGTCGTATGGTCGAAGGCGAGTTTGATAAGGAAGAGGGGCCGCGGGTTCTTCATTGATCCCCGCCTTTCTACTGTTTGATGTTACCGCTTCAGATCGGCTTCTCTGTCCCTGGAGAAGCCCTGCGCTTCACACAGCGCGTGCTGCCAGCAATCAACCCAAGCGGATGTTTAGACTCTGAGCGTCGCCCGTGCGTGCAGCGCTGATCAGTTGTTGCCGCGAGTGGGTGTTTAGCGGGTTGAGCCAAGTGACCACGGTATGACTGCGACCCAGCTTCAGAGCTTCGCACGCCAGTTGTTGAGCGCTCTGAGCGCCCCTTGGTTGCAGTAGCAGAATGCGTTCGCGATTCAGCCCGGCATCTCGCAGCCATGTCTGGGTCAGGCTGGCAGGTGGTGCGATCAGCGTCAGCCAGCGCGCGTCCTGATCTTCACTGAGTTCGCGCAGGATCGGGGCGAGCAGGTTCAGGCAGTTCCCGGCAGCACCGCGCAGTGACAGCTCACTGAATACTTCGGGTTCGGCATTCCAAGGGCGTTCGACCACGTCTTTCAGGATCGGCGCCATCGGTTGCGCCAGAAACGCTTCGAATAAAGGCAGTTGTGTTTGCTGAGGGGTGTGTGGGAACTGCATAAAGCCTCCTTTAGCGGCGAATGACGCCGACACTCAAGCCTTCGATCACCAGTTCCTGATCTTTCAGGTCGACTTCGATCGGGGCGAACTCAGGGTTTTCGGCAATCAGCCAGACCTTGCTGCCTTCACGCTTGAAGCGTTTGACCGTCACTTCATCGCCGATGCGGGCGACGACGACCTGGCCATTGCGCGCTTCGCGGGTGGTGTGCACGGCGAGCAGGTCACCGTCGAAAATGCCGATGTCCTTCATGCTCATGCCGTGTACACGCAACAGATAATCAGCGCGTGGATGAAAGAAGGCCGGATTGATGTTGCAGGATTCTTCGATGTGCTGCTGGGCGAGGATTGGCGCGCCGGCAGCGACCCGGCCAATGATCGGCAGAGTGGAGTCGTCGGCCTTGGCTTCGAAGCCGGGAATGCGAATACCGCGAGAAGCGCCAGGGGTCATCTCGATGGCACCTTTGCGGGCCAGTGCCTTGAGATGTTCTTCAGCCGCGTTCGGCGATTTGAAACCCAGTTCCTGAGCGATTTCCGCGCGGGTTGGCGGGTAGCCGTTGTCTTCGAGGCAGCGTTTGATAAAGGCCAGAATCTCGGCTTGGCGTGGCGTCAGCTTTAGCATATTGATCGCTCTGTCTTTTTATACAGTGACTGGGATTATATACAGTGAATCGCCCTTGGCAATGCCCGTTTTTTCCTGCGCCGCCGGACGGTCGGCTTTCGTGCTTATTAATGCACTGGGCTTGTGTGGTTAAATAGCTGACCGACCATTCCCAAAACGAACAGGCGGGCTTGACAAGGCACAGGCTGAAACGTATGTTTCAAACAAGTGTTTGTCAGGCGGAGTAGCCATGGCCCAGTCGGAAACCGTTGAACGCATTCTTGATGCTGCCGAGCAGTTGTTCGCGGAGAAAGGTTTCGCTGAAACCTCATTGCGTTTAATCACCAGCAAGGCTGGCGTCAACCTGGCAGCAGTGAACTATCACTTCGGCTCGAAAAAAGCGCTGATTCAGGCGGTTTTCTCGCGCTTCCTCGGGCCGTTCTGCATCAGCCTGGACAAGGAACTGGAGCGCCGTCAGGCCAAGCCTGAAAACAAACCGACGCTCGAAGAACTGCTGGAAATCCTCGTCGAGCAGGCGCTCGTGGTTCAACCACGCAGCGGCAATGATCTGTCGATCTTCATGCGCCTGCTCGGTCTCGCGTTCAGCCAGAGTCAGGGCCACTTGCGCCGTTACCTGGAAGACATGTACGGCAAGGTGTTCCGTCGCTACATGCTGCTGGTCAACGAAGCCGCACCACGCATTCCGCCGATCGAACTGTTCTGGCGCGTGCATTTCATGCTCGGCGCCGCCGCGTTCAGCATGTCCGGCATCAAGGCCTTGCGCGCGATCGCTGAGACCGATTTCGGCGTCAACACCTCCATCGAGCAAGTGATGCGCCTGATGGTGCCGTTCCTCGCTGCGGGCATGCGCGCCGAAACCGGTGTCACTGACGCCGCGATGGCCACCGCGCAACTGCGTCCGCGCAGCAAATCTACGCCGGTCGCCGCCAAGGTTTAACCGCGCACGGGTGGGCGCGGCAGCTTGTATCCGCTAAGCTAGCCGCCCATGCCGACTCTCGTTCTGAACCCGAAATCCATAGAAATTGCCGACCTGCCGAGCATGGCTCACGGTAGCGATTTGTTGCGGATCGGGTTTTTCGTTTTCAAGGAATCTCTATGACTGCTGGCCTGCAAGGCTCGTTGATGGTGGACGTCGCCGGTACCTGGCTGACGGCCGAAGATCGCCAATTGTTGCGTCAGCCCGAAGTGGGCGGCCTGATCATTTTCGCGCGCAACATCGAGCATCCGCGCCAAGTGCGTGAGCTGAGTGCGTCGATTCGCGCAATTCGCCCGGATCTTTTGCTGGCAGTGGATCAGGAGGGCGGTCGCGTGCAGCGTCTGCGTCAGGGCTTCGTGCGGCTGCCGGCCATGCGCGCGATCGCCGACAACCCGAATGCTGAATACCTCGCCGAGCAATGTGGCTGGATCATGGCTACCGAAGTGCTGGCGGTCGGTCTCGACCTGAGTTTCGCCCCGGTGCTCGATCTGGATTACCAGCGCAGCGCCGTGGTCGGCACCCGTTCGTTCGAAGGCGATCCTGAGCGCGCCGCGTTACTCGCCGGCGCATTCATTCGCGGCATGAACAGCGCTGGCATGGCCGCTACTGGCAAGCACTTCCCCGGTCATGGCTGGGCTGAAGCCGATTCCCACGTGGCGATCCCGAATGACGAGCGCAGCCTCGACGAAATCCGCGCCAACGACCTCGTGCCGTTCGCCAAGCTGAGCAAACAACTGGCCGCGATCATGCCGGCGCACGTCATCTATCCGCAGGTGGATTCGCAGCCAGCCGGTTTCTCCCGGCGCTGGTTGCAGGACATTCTGCGCGGCGAATTGCAGTTCGATGGCGTGATTTTCAGCGACGATCTGTCGATGGCCGGTGCCCACGTGGTCGGCGACGCCGCCAGTCGCATCGAGGCTGCGCTGACTGCCGGCTGTGACATGGGCCTGGTGTGCAACGACCGCGCCGCTGCCGAACTGGCCCTGAGCGCCGCACAACGTATGAAGGTCAAGCCATCGGCCCGAATCGCCCGCATGCGCGGTCAGGCCTTCGCCAGCACCGACTACCGTCAGGATCCGCGCTGGCTCACCGCCATCGGCGCGCTCAAAGACGCTCAACTGATTGATTAAGGATTTTTCGCTATGACGGTTTACGCAATCATCGGTGGCACCGGCCTGACCCAACTCGAAGGCCTGACCATTCGCCAATCGCTGGCAGTGGACACGCCCTACGGCGCGCCGTCGGCCGACGTGCAGATTGGCGAATACGCCGGCAAGGAAGTGCTGTTTCTCGCCCGTCACGGTCACCCGCATCGCTTCCCGCCGCATAAGGTCAACTACCGCGCCAACCTGTGGGCGCTGAAGCAGGCCGGGGCCGAAGCGATCATCGCGGTGAACGCCGTGGGCGGGATTCATTCGGCCATGGGCACAGGACATTTCTGCGTACCACACCAGATCGTCGACTACACCAGCGGGCGCGAGCACACCTTTTTCGCCGATGATCTGGAGCATGTCACCCACATCGACTTCAGCTTTCCTTACAGCGAGCCGCTGCGTCAGCAATTGATTGCCGCGGTAGCTGCCGAGGGCTGCGAGTACAGCGATCAAGGCGTATACGCCTGCACCCAAGGCCCGCGTCTGGAAACGGTCGCCGAGATCGTGCGTCTGGAACGTGATGGCTGCGACATCGTCGGCATGACCGGCATGCCGGAAGCCGCACTGGCCCGCGAGCTGGATCTGGATTACGCCTGTCTGGCGCTGGTGGTGAATCCGGCGGCGGGCAAGACCACGGAGGTGATTACCATGGCCGAGATCGAGCAGGCGTTGCATGACGGCATGGGTAAGGTGAAATCGGCGTTGGCGCGGGTGCTGGCCGGCTAAGGACTGCCCATGAGCATTCTCATCGAACGGCTTAAGTCGTTGGCCTGGCCCCGGGCATTCACTAGCGGCGCGCTGGCCAAGGCCCGGGCTTATGCCGCTGATGATCGGGTAGAGATCATCGAGATCGATGACAGAAAGATTGAGGCGTTCTGCGTCGGTTCGGAAAATCAGGCGTATGAACAAACCATTTACCTGTCCGAAGATCGGCTGGGTTCTGTCAACTTGCGTTGCCTGTGCACCTGTCCTGTCTCAATCGACTGCAAACACTGCGCTGCGGTGCTCTATCACCTGCAGGGCAGTGATCATGAAGCGTCTGAAAGTGATGCACAGATCCCGTTGGGGCGGGCGCTGGAACATTGGCTTTCGACCATCCCCGTTCCGGCCAAGCCTGCCGAAGAAGGCGCGCAAACCGCAGGCACGCGCCTGTTTTACAAACTCAAGCCAACGCCTGTGAGCGGCAAGTGGCTGCTCGATATTTTCAAGGTTTCCCAGCTCAAGAGCGGCGAGTTACGCGAAGTCAAACCGATGTATTCGCTGGCGGAAATGCTCATGCGTCAGCCCGGCTACCTGTCCGAGCTGGATCTGCGTGTCGCCAGGCTGCTGGTTGCCATGCACTCTCACCACGCCTATTACAGCGGCTATCCGCTGGAAGGCAGCAGCGGCGCCGAACTGCTGGAAATGCTCCTGCGTACCTCGCGGCTGTTCCTCGATTTCGAGGATCTGCGACCGTTGGTGCCGGGCGCGAAGCGCATCGGCCAGTTCGCCTGGGCCGAGCAGGCCGACGGCGGTTTCCGCGCGCAGTGGAGCAGTGCCGAGGCGGCGCAGGAAACTGTGCTGGCGCTGGAGCCGCTTTATTACCTGGATCGTGAACAGCGGCAGATTGGCCCTCTGTTCAATGAGCTGGAAGAAAAACTGGCCAGCCATTTGACTCTGGCGCCGGACATTCCGGCACGTCAGGCCATGCAGTTCAGCCATCGCATGAGCGCCGCGACGAGAATCCCGCCGCCACACCAACTGACCGAACGAATCATCGACGACGTATTACCGCAGCCACAACTGACTCTCGTCAGCGGTCGGGAGCGCTCGCGCTGGGAATACGTTCTGGAGCACCGCGCTGCCCTGGTGTTTACCTACAACGGCCAGCCGACGGTGGATCGCAACCCGGAAGTGATGATCCTCAACGGTACCGAAACCCAGCGCATTCAACGCCAGCCGGCGGTGGAAAAGAAACTGCGCCAGATCCTGCAAAAGCTCGGCTTCAAGAAAGCCACGCGCAAGAGCTCGCTGGATCGTCCCGGTGAGATGTTCACGTTGCCGGATGATTCCGCCTGGCTCGGGTTTATGCACGAAGGGCTTGCCACGTTGCGCGCCTCGAACTGGGAAGTGGAGATGAGTCCCGGCTTTCATTTCAATGTGCAACCGGTTGAGCATTGGTACGCCGAGGTCGAAGAAGAGGCTGGGCATCAGTGGTTTGATTTGCAGTTGGGTATCGTCGTCAATGGCCAGCGCTATAGTCTGCTACCAATCCTTCTGCACTTGTTGCGCACCCAGCCGCGCTTGCTTGACCCGGTCAATCTGGCGCAACGCAGCGATGACGAAAAACTCCTGATCGAACTGAACCCCAGCGGTTTTGGTGACTCTTCGGGCGCCAAGGTCGCGCTGCCGCTGAGTCGGGTCAAGCCGCTGATGGCCACGCTGGGCGAGTTGTACCTGGGCGGCCATCAGGGCGATGCACTGCGTTTGAGTGTCCCGGATGCCGCGCGCTTGAGTATGCTCGATGGCGTGCCGCTGGATTGGCTGGGGGGCGAGCGGCTGCGCACCTTCGCCAAGCGCTTGCAGAATTCCAGTCACACCCAGGTCGCTGCGCCGGCCGGCCTTAACGCGCAACTGCGCCCGTATCAGCTCGAAGGCCTGAACTGGATGCAAACCCTGCGCGAGCTTGAGGTCGGCGGCATTCTGGGCGATGACATGGGGCTGGGCAAAACGCTGCAAACCCTGGCGCATCTGCTCACGGAAAAACACGCCGGTCGCCTTGATTGTCCGGCTCTGGCGGTGATGCCGACCAGCCTGATTCCCAACTGGCTCGACGAGGCCGAGCGTTTCACCCCCCAGTTGAAAGTATTGGCGCTGCACGGCTCGGGGCGGCAAAAGGATTTCGCTGATCTGGCTGAGTACGATCTGATACTGACCACTTACGCGTTGCTGCCAAGGGATTTGGAGACCTTGCAGCCGCAGCTGTGGAGCGTACTGATTCTCGACGAAGCGCAGAACATCAAAAACCCGATCAGCAAAGCCGCGCAGGCCGCACGCGACTTGCAGGCCCGCCAGCGCTTGTGCCTGAGCGGCACGCCATTGGAAAACCACTTGGGCGAGCTTTGGTCGCAGTTTCATTTCCTCATGCCCGGTTGGCTTGGCGACAGCAAGTCCTTCAATCGCGATTACCGCACGCCAATCGAGAAGCACGGCAATGTTCAGCGCATGCAGCACCTGACAGCGCGCATCAAGCCGTTTTTGCTGCGCCGCAAAAAGGATCAGGTGGCCACCGAGTTGCCGCCGAAAACCGAGATTGTCCATTGGGTTGATCTCAGCGACGGCCAACGCGACGTCTATGAAACGGTGCGCGTGGCGATGGACAAAAAAGTCCGCGACGAAATTGCCCGCAGTGGCGTGGCGCGTAGTCAGATCATCATTCTTGATGCCTTGCTCAAGCTGCGGCAGGTCTGTTGCGACTTGCGTCTGATCAAGATGCCGCTGACGGCGAAGGCACTGCGCTCCGGCAGTGGCAAGCTGGTCAGCTTGATGGAGATGCTCGAAGAACTGCTCGGCGAAGGTCGCAGGATCCTGCTGTTCTCGCAGTTCACCTCAATGCTTGCCTTGATCGAGGAAGAATTGCAGCAACGTGACATTGCCTATTCGTTGTTGACCGGCGACACCACGGATCGGCGCACGCCAGTGAAGGACTTTCAGGGCGGTAAGGTGCCGCTGTTTCTGATCAGTCTGAAGGCCGGGGGTACCGGTTTGAACCTGACCGCTGCGGACACGGTGATCCATTTCGACCCTTGGTGGAATCCGGCAGTGGAGAATCAGGCCACCGATCGTGCCTATCGAATCGGGCAAAACAATCCGGTATTCGTTTACAAGCTGATCGCTCGCGGCACAGTAGAGGAAAAAATACAGGCGCTGCAGCAGGAGAAAGCAGCGTTGGCCGGGGCGGTGCTTGAAGGCGGGACGACGGGTGGCTGGAAGCTGGAGCAGAGTGACATTGAGGCGCTGTTTGCGCCGTTGCCTGTTGCCAAGGGCTGAGCCCTAAGTAATAGAGCAATATCTGATGGCCCCATCGCTGGCAAGCCAGCTCCCACAGGGTTTTGAGCCGTACACAAAACTGTGTTCCAACTCGATACCTGTGAGAGCTGGCTTGCCAGCGATAGCTATCTAACCGGCTACGCAAATCTCAACGCTTGTCGAGCTTGTCCGGCAGCGGCGCAAACAACGCTTCGATATCATCACTCTGCAACTTCCAGTCCCCGGCCTTGCGCCCATCCAGCACGCCCGCCGCCAAGTCGGACTTTTCCTTCTGCAGGTGCTGAATCTTCTCCTCCACCGTACCCCGGGCAATCATCTTGTAAACGAACACCGGCTTTTCCTGACCAATCCGGTACGCACGATCCGTCGCCTGATTTTCGGTCGCCGGGTTCCACCACGGGTCGTAGTGAATCACCGTGTCCGCTTCCGTCAGGTTCAAGCCGACACCGCCAGCCTTCAGGCTGATCAGAAAGATCTGACGCTTGCCACTCTGGAATTCCTTCACCGGCGTCCGTCGATCGCGGGTCTGGCCGGTCAACAGCGCGTAGGAAACGTTACGTTTTTTCAGCTCGTCTTCGATCAATGACAGCATCGAGGTGAATTGCGAAAACAGCAGGATCCGCCGGCCTTCCTCGAACAGTTCTTCGAGCATTTCCATCAAACTGTCGAGCTTGCCGGAGGTGCTGCCGCGAGCGGGCAGGGTGGCGTCGTTGACCAGGCGCAGATCGCAGCAAACCTGACGCAGCTTGAGCAGCGCCTCCAGAATGATGATCTGGCTGCGCGCCACGCCTTTGCGGGTGATCTCGTCGCGGACTTTCTTGTCCATTGCCAGGCGCATGGTTTCATACACATCGCGCTGCGCTTCGTTGAGATCGACCCAATGGATGATCTCGGTTTTCGGCGGCAACTCGGTGGCCACTTGTTCCTTGGTGCGGCGCAGCAGAAACGGTTTTATCCGACCGTTGAGGTGCTGAAGTCTGACTTCACTGCCGCGCTTTTCAATCGGCACGCGGTAATCGGCGTTGAAGCTTTTCACGTCGCCAAGCCAGCCCGGCAACAGGAAGTGAAACAGTGACCACAACTCGCCCAGGTGGTTTTCCAGCGGCGTACCACTCAAGCACAAGCGCTGACGTGCATTAAGCTCGCGCGCGGCTTGAGCGGCTTTGCTGTTCGGATTTTTGATGTACTGCGCTTCATCCAGCACCAATACGTGCAGCGGCTGCTTGGCCAGCCGTTCGACGTCCTTGGGCAGCAGCGCGTAGGTGGTGAGGATCAGGTCGAAGTCACCCAGGTTGTCAAAATGCTTCTTGCGAGTGGCGCCGTACAGCGCGACTACTTTCAGTTGCGGGGTGAAGTGCGCCGCCTCATCCAGCCAGTTTGGAATCAGGCTGGTCGGCATCACCACCATGCACGGTCGATCGAGACGCCCGGCGTTTTTCTCGCTGAGAATATGCGCCAGGGTCTGTAGGGTTTTACCCAAACCCATGTCGTCCGCGAGAATCCCGCCGACTTCCAGTTGTCGCAGCGATTGCATCCAGCTCAAGCCTTCAAGCTGATACGGGCGCAGCGTCGCATTCAAGCCTTTCGGCGCTTCAACGCTGAAATCACGAATGTCGCGCAGACGTTGAGCGAACGTGCGGATCTGCTCGCCGCCTTCCCACAGTAGCGGAATGCCTTCCAGCGAGTTGAGTCGCGTAGCGTCCGCCTTGCTCAGGCGCAGGGTGGTTTCGCCCGGCTCCTGCAAATAGAACTCGCCGAGCGTCATCAGCACAGGTTTCAGCCGGCCTAGCGGCAACGCCACCTGCAGTGGCCCGTGCTCAATGTTGCGTTGTGGGACGTTGACCAGAATCAGCTCGTCATCGCGACGGCGCGCAAGGCGTTCGGGATTGAGAATCTCCGCATGCGAGCGCATCAGATTGAGCAGGATCGGCAGCAGGCTCAGGCGCTCACCGTTAACGATGATCCCCAACTCCAGATCAAACCAGTCACGCTCCGGCGCCTGCTCGACTGTGGCGTACCAGTCATCCACAGCGGTCAGGTCAAAGCCGAACTCTTCATCGATCTGCAATTCCCAGCCCTGCGTTCGCAGTTTCGGCAGATCGTTAAGGGTGAACGTCAGCCAGGCGCTGTCGTTGACCATTTCGTACAGCTCGCCCGCGCTCTCCGGTAGCGCTTTGCTCTGGCGAGTGGCGATACGAAAGCCGAGGATTCTTAACTGTTCGCGGTAGGACTGTTCGACTTCCGGGTGACGTTTTATCCGCAGCGTCTGGGTTTCCTGACGGATCAGAATGTCGCTGTTCTTCTGCCCGCTGACGTATTCGTCGAGATAGCTGAACGACAGCGCCGCGCGATGCTGAATATAACGCTGCATCTTGCCGTTGCGTGGTTCGAAAGCGCTGAATTCGACGCTGGCCAGCCACAGCCGCGGCATCGGCTGAACATTATCGACCAGCACTTGCGGCGGTGCTTTCGGGCCACGATTCTCCAGCACGGCTTGAAGTTTCTCCAACAGCTCGGCGTCTTTCGCAGCGGCGGGGTAATCAAGGGTTTCCTGCACTTTCAGCAGTACCGCTGCGCAGTGTTTGCAGTTGCTGCGAACGGGGCAGGTGCAGCCGGCATCGACCAGCAGCAAGGTGCCTTTGGCTGACTCGCGCAGGTGAATGGTCTGACGGTAAACGTTACCCCCAGAGCCTTCACAACTGGCGGTGATCGTTGCATCGCCGACCTGGGCGATGCGTACCCGGTTTTCCAGGGCGTAGCGACGGCCACGCTCCAGGCTCTGTTCCTTGAATCGGCTGACCCAGGAGGGCGCCAACGGTTTACTCAGCGGCGGGTTCATAAGGACTTCGATCAGTCCGGAATCGCTTCAGGCGATTCCCGTGGCGCAGGTGCGGTCAGGGAAGTGATCTTGATCAGCAGGGCCAGATGGCCGTTGTCGAGATAGTTGAGTTGGCCGTTCTTGGTGTGGCTGTCCTGTTTCAGGCGTTCGCTGGCAGTGACCAGGCCATTGGCGTCGATCTGATTGACCCAGAAGTCGGCCGCCACGTCGGTGAAGCGCCCGAGCTTCATCTCCAGCGTGCCCTCGATCGGGAATTGGCCGAACTGCTCCTGACCGTCGCTGACCGCAACTTTTGCCGGTGCTTCGCCAAGGGTTTGCTGCCAGGCTTTGTGCATCAGCACGCTGTAGTCGCCGCTGGCCGTGAGTTTGCTGACCACGTCGTTCAACGCCGGCGTGCGCTTGCTGTCGTCGGCCAGGCGCTGGGCACCAGCGGCCCAGTCTTCCGGCGCGGCGCGGCTGACGATGGCCGGTACGGCGTTCTGGCGCACCAGAATCATTTCGACCTGATACAGGTCATCGGCGAAAACCGAGGGTGCTACCAAGGTGAGTAGCAAAGTCAGCGAACGAAACAGGCGCATTGGGCGTCCTTCAAACAGATTTCGGGAGGAGGCGCTCAAACAGCGCCTCTACAGTATTAAAGCGCTCTTCCGGGCGTTCCATCGGCACCTGGAACTTGAACATCGTGGCGCCTTCGAATTTGTAGCGTTTTGGCTGGCTCTGGATCAGCTTGATCAGCGTCATCGGATCGACCGGCGTCTGCGCTTCGAACTCGATACGTCCACCTTGCGGGCCGCCATCGACTTTCTTGATGCCCAATTGCTCGGCCTGCAACTTCAACGCGGTGATGCGCACCAGATTCTTCGTCGGTTCCGGCAGCAGGCCGAAACGGTCGATCATCTCGACTTGCAAATCCTTCAAGCCTTCCTCGTCGGTCGCCGAAGCAATGCGCTTGTACAGAATCAGACGAGCGTGAACGTCCGGTAGATAGTCTTCCGGAATCAGCGCCGGCACCCGCAGATTGACTTCCGGGCCACCGCCGAGGGGTTGATCGAGGTTCGGTTGTTCGCCCTTGCGGATCGATTTCACCGCACGTTCAAGCATCTCCATATACAGCGTGAAACCGACGGCTTGAATCTGTCCGCTCTGGCCATCGCCAAGCAATTCGCCGGCGCCACGGATTTCCAGGTCGTTGGTGGCCAGGACGAAACCGGCACCGAGATCCTGAGTATTGGCAATCGCTTCCAGACGTTTTTCCGCGTCCGAAGTGATTTGCTGGCGCGGCGGCGTCAGCAGGTAGGCGTAAGCCTGGTGGTGACTGCGGCCGACACGACCACGCAACTGATGCAGTTGCGCCAGACCGAATTTGTCGGCGCGCTCGATGATGATGGTGTTGGCGCTCGGCACGTCGATACCGGTTTCGATGATGGTCGAGGCGATCAGCACATTGAAACGCTTGTGATAAAAGTCGCTCATCACCTGTTCGAGTTCGCGCTCGCGCATCTGTCCGTGACCGATGCCGATGCGTGCTTCCGGCACCAGTTCGGCGAGGTCGGCGGCGCACTTCTCGATGGTTTTCACATCGTTGTGCAAGTAGTAAACCTGGCCGCCACGCAACAGTTCGCGGAGCAGGGCTTCTTTGACCGTACTCTTGTTCTGCTCCATGACGAAGGTGCGCACGGACAAGCGACGTGCTGGCGGTGTGGCGATGATCGACAGGTCGCGCATGCCCGACACCGCCATGTTCAGCGTGCGCGGAATCGGTGTGGCGGTCAGCGTAAGAATGTCGACTTCGCTGCGCAGGGCCTTGAGCTGTTCTTTCTGACGCACACCGAAGCGGTGCTCTTCGTCGATGATCACCAGCCCGAGGTTTTTGATCTTGACGTCGTCGGACAGCAGTTTGTGCGTGCCGATGACGATGTCGATCTTGCCTTCGGCCAGATCGGCGATCGCCGCGTTGACTTCCTTGGCCGACTTGAAGCGACTCATCACTTCCACGGTCACCGGCCAGTCGGCGAAGCGGTCGCGGAAGCTGTTGTAGTGCTGCTGAGCGAGCAGGGTGGTCGGCACCAGAATTGCCACTTGGCGACCGCCGTGCACGGCGATGAATGCCGCACGCATTGCCACTTCGGTCTTACCGAAGCCAACGTCGCCGCAGACCAGGCGATCCATCGGTTTCGGCGCGAGCATGTCTTCACGCACGGCTTCGATGGTCGATTGTTGATCCGGGGTTTCTTCGAACGGGAAACCGGCGCTGAACGTCGCGTAATCAGCTTTCGGGTCGGCAAATGCGTAACCCTCGCGAGCGGCGCGACGGGCGTAAATATCGAGCAATTCAGCGGCGACATCACGCACCTGTTCGGCGGCTTTGCGTTTGGCCTTCTGCCATGTCTCGGAGCCGAGGCGGTGCAGCGGGGCCAACGCATCGTCGCTGCCGGTGTAGCGTGCAATCAAATGCAGGTTGGCTACCGGCACGTAAAGCTTGGCGTTCTCGGCATATTCGAGGGTGAGGAATTCTGCCGCCTGATTGTCGATTTCCAGAATCGTCAGGCCCAGATAACGGCCGACACCGTGATCGATGTGCACCACCGGCGCGCCTTCGCGCAGCTCGGTGAGGTTTTTGATCACCGCATCGTTATTGCCGTCGGCACGCTTCTCGCGGCGGCGACGCTGCATCACGCGTTGGCCGAACAGCGGACTTTCCGCGACCAATGCCAGCGCCGGATCGTCGAGCATCAGGCCTTCGTCGAGCGGGGCAATGGTGATCGCCAGACGATCCTTGCTCGCGACGAAGTCTGGCCAGCTGTCGACGGTTTTCGGTCGCAGCTTCAGGCGCTCAAGCAACTCCAGCAGCACTTCGCGACGGCCGGCGGACTCGGCGGTGAACAGCACGCGACCGGGGAATTCATCGAGAAATGCCGACAGCGCCGCCAGCGGTTGTGTGGCTTTGGCTTCGATCGCCAGATTCGGCAGTGCTTGTGCCGGGAAGCGCTCGCGACCTGCACCGCCTTCTACATCCTGTTGGCTGGCGACCACACGCGGCCAACTCTTCAGGCGGGCGAAACAATCTTCCACCGGCAGGAACAATTCCGCCGGTGGCAATAAAGGACGCGATGGATCGACGCGGCGCTCTTCATAACGATTGCGCACGTCGTTCCAGAAGTTTTCCGCCGCTTGCTCGATGCCCGGCAGGGAGAACACTTGCGTGTCCTGCGGCAGGTAGTCGAACAGCGTCGAGGTTTCGTCGAAGAACAGCGGCAGGTAATACTCGATACCGGCCGGGGTAATCCCGCTGCTCAGATCCTGAAAGATCGGGCAGCGCCGGAAGTCGACGTCGAAGCGCTCGCGAAAGCGCGCCTTGAAACGGGTGACCGCGTCTTTTTGCAGCGGAAACTCACGGGCCGGCAGCAGCTTGACCGACTCGACCTTGTCGATGGAGCGCTGGTTTTCCGGATCGAAGGTGCGCAGGGTTTCGATTTCATCGTCGAACAAGTCGATGCGATACGGCAGTTTGCTGCCCATCGGGAACAGGTCGATCAACGCACCGCGCACGGTGAACTCGCCGTGCTCATACACCGTGTCGACGTAACGATAGCCGCTGGCTTCGAGCCGCGAACGCATTTGTTCGACATCGAGTTTCTGCCCGACATCCAGCACCAGGCTGCTGCCAAGCAGGAATTTGGTCGGCGCCAAGCGGTGCAACGCTGTGGTGATCGGCACCACCAGCACGCCATGCGCCAGTTCCGGCAGCCTATAGAGGCTGGCGATGCGCTGGGAAATGATGTCCTGGTGCGGCGAGAACAGGTCGTAGGGCAGGGTTTCCCAGTCGGGGAAATGCAGCACGGGCAAATCCGGGGCGAAGAAACTCAGCTCCTGTTCCAGTCGTTCAGCACTTTGGCTGTCGGCGGTCAGTAGCAGGGTGAAGCGCTTGGCAGCGCTGGCAGCCTCGGCAATCGCCAGGCTGAGGGCAGCGCCGGGCAAATTGCCCCAATGCTGTTTACCTGCCTCGGCAGGGAGTTGCGGTAGACGCAGAACGGGCACGGAAGGTTGAGCTCCAGGCTTTGCGACAAAGTCGGTAATTGTAGCGGCGTCCGGTGTCGCCTGTCAGTTGCAGACTACGTCTATCTTCGATGTTTGCGAGAAATGTAGTGGTAACCATAAAAACCAGCGCTTTTTTAGCGATTATGTAGTGCCAAAAGTGGTTGGTGTTACGGAGGGTTACAGACATCGTCTAACAGTCGTCGAAAAATTGACAGCGCTGGAAGCCGCGTATTTACTGGGCTGGCGCGAGGTGTGATTTTTTTGAAAGGAATTTTGTTACCGATTTCGCGACAAGCGCGCATTGCTGAATGAGGTTGTGGGCGGCATAATGTAGCCCCTTTTTTCTGCCCCTACATGTGGAAGGTTACCGTGACTCAGAAGCCCGACCAGTGTCTTGGTGAATGGATCGACCGTGAAGCACTCGCAGAAGCGATGATTCCGCTAATCGGTCAGCTCTACCGCAATAACAACGTGGTGAGCTCGATCTATGGCCGCAGCCTGATCAACCAGTCTGTCATCGCGATTCTCAAAGCTCACCGCTTTGCGCGCCACCGTTCTTCCGACGACAGCGAACTCTCCGTCCACGAAACATTCCCACTGCTCAAAGCCATGAGCGAGCTCAAGCTCGGCGCGGCTTCGGTAGATCTGGGCAAGTTGGCGTTCAAATTCCGCAACGAAGGCAACGGCCGTAGCGCCGAGCAATTCGTTCGTGAAGAAATGGCTGACGTGGTTGGCCAGCAAAACGCTTCCGCACGTAAAGGCACTGACGTTGTGCTGTACGGCTTCGGTCGTATCGGCCGTCTGCTGGCGCGCATCCTGATCGAGAAAACCGGTGGTGGCGACGGTCTGCGTCTGCGTGCCATCGTCGTGCGCAAAGGCGCCGACAACGACCTGACCAAGCGCGCCAGCCTGCTGCGTCGCGATTCGGTACACGGTTCGTTCAACGGCACCATTACCATCGACGAAGAAAACAACACCATCACCGCCAACGGTAACCTGATCCAGGTGATCTACGCGAAGAACCCGACCGAGGTGGATTACACCCAGTACGGCATCAAAGACGCGCTGCTGGTGGACAACACCGGTGTATGGCGTGACGCTGATGGCCTGGGCCAGCACTTGCAGTGCCCGGGTATCGATCGCGTGGTTCTGACCGCGCCTGGCAAAGGCAAGCTGAAGAACATCGTTCACGGTATCAACCACGGTGAAATCACCGCTGATGACAAGATCGTCTCCGCCGCTTCCTGCACCACCAACGCCATCGTGCCGGTGCTGAAAGCGGTGAATGACAAGTTCGGCATCATCAACGGTCACGTTGAAACCGTTCACTCGTACACCAACGACCAGAACCTGATCGACAACTTCCACAAGGGCGATCGCCGTGGTCGTAGCGCCGCGCTGAACATGGTCATCACCGAGACCGGTGCTGCCACCGCTGCTGCCAAGGCCCTGCCTGAGCTGGCCGGCAAGCTGACCGGTAACGCGATCCGTGTTCCGACGCCGAACGTATCGATGGCCATTCTCAACCTCAACCTTGAGAAAGCCGCCACCCGTGAAGAAATGAACGAGTATCTGCGCTACATGGCGCTGCACTCCGATCTGCACAAGCAAATCGACTTCGTTAACTCGCAGGAAGTGGTTTCGACCGACTTCGTGGGCTCGCGCCACGCCGGTGTGGTCGACGCTGAAGCGACCATCGTTCAGGACAATCGCGTTGTTCTGTACGTCTGGTACGACAACGAGTTCGGTTACAGCTGCCAGGTTATCCGCGTGATGGAAGACATGGCTGGTGTAAACCCGCCAGCGTTCCCGCGCTAAGCGATAGCTGCACATGAAAACGCCCCGACCTAGGTCGGGGCGTTTTTTTATGCCTGCTAAATCTCGATTGACTGTTGCGGCCTCATCGCTGGCAAGCCAGCTCCCACAGGGTCTTGGGGTGTGAATGCAATCGTGTAACCGCCAAATAAACTTGTGGGAGCTGGCTTGCCAGCGATGGCGTCCTATCGGGCGCCGCCGGGTATGGCTGCCTGCGCCGTGCGCAGTTCATGCTTATTGCCCCGGAACAACACCAGCGTCGCAATCAACCCCAGCACCGCCGCACCACTGAGCCAGATCCCCGGCGCAGCCTTGTTATCCAGCACATGAATCAGATACGTACACGCCGCCGGGGTAAACCCGCCGAACGTCGCTGTCGCCAGGCTGTAGGCCAGCGAGAAGCCGGTCGTACGTACTTCCACCGGCATGATCTCGGTCAGCGCCACCACCATCGCGCCGTTGTACGAGCCATACAGGAACGACAGCCACAACTCGACGATCAGCAAATGGCTGAAACTCGGGTTCGCCACCAGCCACGACAGGGCAGGGTAGGCTGTCAGAATCGCCAGAATCGTCGCCGCGAGCAGTAGGGGTTTACGTCCGATCTTGTCGGACACTGAACCCATCACCGGCAACCAGAAAAAATTAGACAGGCCAATGCACACGGTAACCAGCAACGCGTCGAAGTCCGACAGGTGCAGTTCAGCCTTGCCGAATGTCGGGGTGTACGCGGTGATCAGGTAGAAAGAAACAGTGGTCATCACCACCAGTGCCATGCCTGCGATGACGATGCCAAAGTTCTTACCGATCGAGCGGACGATTTCCCGCAGGGTAGGGCGATGTTTTCTGGCCTGGAACTCTGGGGTTTCCTCCAGTGAGCGACGGATCACGAAAATGACCGGCACAATCATGCAGCCGATCAGGAATGGCACGCGCCAGCCCCAGTCACCCATCTGTTCCGGGCTCAGCCAATGGTTGAGACCCACACCGAGCAATCCGGCGAAGACCACTGCCGCTTGCTGACTCGCCGACTGCCAACTGACGAAGAAGCCCTTGCGGCCCGGTGTGGCGATCTCTGCCAGATACACCGACACACCACCTAGCTCCACGCCGGCCGAGAAGCCTTGCAGCAAACGACCGAACAGTACGATTAATGGCGCAGCGACGCCAAGGGTCGCATAGCCCGGAACGCAGGCAATCAGCACGGTGCCGGCAGCCATCAACGCCAACGTGATGATCAAGCCTTGGCGACGGCCATGACGGTCGATGTAAGCGCCGAGGAAAATCGCCCCCAGCGGACGCATCAGAAAACCGGCACCAAACGTGGCCAGTGAAAGCATCAGCGAAGCGAAGGCACTGTCGGTGGGGAAGAAGGTTTTGGCGATGGCCGTGGCGTAAAAGCCGTAGACCATGAAGTCGAACATTTCGAGAAAGTTGCCGCTGACAACGCGAAAGATCGCTTTGCCTTTGCCCGTGGTGGAGGACATGTTCAGGTACTCGCTATTGGATTTTGTATAAAGATGTTGCAGATCCTTTAATTCATAATGGCCGCCGCGGTTTTACGGAGAGATGAATAATTGTTCACTGGACGCTTGTTTTGGCTTGTGATGCTGGCTGGCGTATTGGCTGGCTGCGGTAATGGCGAGTCCATGGAAAGCTTCGGCGGGCCTACCATGGGCAGTACGTATTCAATCAAGTACGTACGCCACGCCGGCATGCCTGAATCAACTCAGGTTCGCAGTGAAGTGGAGGGCATCCTCGGCGAAGTCGATCGACAGTTGTCCACCTATCGCAATGATTCGGATATCGAGCGCTTCAACGCTTTGCCCGCCAACAGCTGTCAGAAAATGCCTGGGTCGGTACTCGAATTGGTCCGAACTGGCGAACAACTGTCAGCGCAAAGCGAGGGCTCCTACGACCTGACCGTCGAACCGCTGATGAACCTCTGGGGGTTCGGCCCACAAGGCCGCGAGGAGAAAGTCCCTGACGCCGCTGCGCTGGCCGAAGTGATGCAGCGGGTCGGCCATCAGCACCTGCACGTCAATGGCGATCAATTGTGCAAAGACGCCGCCGTCGAGGTCGACTTCAATAGCATCGCCGCCGGTTATGCCGTCGACACCATCGCGGCCAGACTCGACGCCCTGGGTATCCACGATTACCTCGCTGAAGCCACGGGTGAGTTGAAAGCCAAAGGCAGAAAGCTTGATGGCTCACCGTGGCGCATTGCTCTCGAAGAGCCCCGTGACGATCAACAGGTCGCCGAGCGCATCATCAATGTCGACGGCTACAGCGTTTCCACCTCCGGCGACTACCGCAACTATTTCCTGCAGGACGGTCGGCGCTATTCCCACACTTTTGATGCGCACACCGGTGCACCTGTCCTACACGATCTGGCGTCAGTCACGGTGATTCATCCTTCAGCGTTGATGGCCGATGGACTATCGACGCTGTTGTTGATTCTCGGCCCTGAAAGGGCCTGGGACTATGCCGAAAAGCATGACATTGGTGCATTCTTTGTGATTCGTGCCGATACAGGTTTTGTCGTCCGCACCAACAAGGCTTTCGAACGCCTCAGTGGCGAAAAAACTGACTGAGAACAATACGAAAGCTGGCGTTGTAGTGCAGGCAAAAGTAGCCTACGACGCGACCAAGGGTTAATGTGCGCGGCGTTGACGCTTCTATAGACTGTGTCCGGGTTCTTGATTGACCCCCAATTGTTCCTTCGCGCCGCCGTTCGGCGTGATTTAGCCGCCGGTGCTGCTGGCACCGCGGCCTGTTCTGAGGAGTACGCATGGCTGTCTACAACTACGACGTGGTGGTGCTGGGTTCCGGCCCGGCGGGAGAAGGCGCGGCAATGAACGCCGCCAAAGCAGGGCGCAAGGTCGCGATGGTCGACAGCCGTCGCCAGGTCGGCGGCAACTGCACCCACCTCGGCACCATCCCGTCCAAGGCACTGCGTCACTCGGTGCGGCAGATCATGCAGTTCAACACTAATCCTATGTTCCGGGCGATCGGCGAGCCACGCTGGTTCTCCTTCCCGGACGTGTTGAAAAGCGCCGAAAAGGTTATTTCCAAACAAGTCGCTTCGCGTACCGGCTACTACGCCCGTAACCGCGTCGACGTGTTCTTCGGCACCGGCAGTTTCGCCGACGAGCAAACCATCGAAGTGGTCTGCGCCAACGGTGTGGTCGAAAAACTGGTGGCCAAGCACATCATCATCGCCACTGGCTCGCGTCCTTATCGTCCGGCGGACATCGATTTCCACCACCCGCGTATCTACGATAGCGACACCATCCTCAGCCTCAATCACACCCCGCGCAAACTGATCGTTTACGGCGCCGGCGTGATCGGTTGCGAATACGCATCGATCTTCAGCGGTCTGGGTGTACTGGTCGAGCTGGTCGACAACCGTGGTCAGTTGCTGAGCTTCCTCGACTCGGAAATCTCCCAGGCGTTGAGCTACCACTTCAGCAACAACAACATCACCGTGCGCCACAACGAAGATTACGATCGCGTTGAAGGCGTCGACAACGGGGTGATCCTGCACCTGAAGTCCGGCAAGAAGATCAAGGCCGACGCCTTGCTCTGGTGCAACGGCCGTACCGGCAACACCGACACGCTGGGTCTGGAAAACATCGGCGTCAAGGTCAACAGCCGTGGCCAGATCGAAGTCGACGAGGCATACCGCACCTGCGTGCCGAACATCTACGGTGCCGGTGACGTGATCGGCTGGCCGAGCCTGGCCAGTGCCGCCCACGACCAGGGTCGTTCGGCTGCTGGCAGCATTGTTGATAACGGTAGCTGGCGCTTTGTGAATGACGTGCCGACCGGCATCTACACCATTCCGGAGATCAGCTCGATCGGCAAGAACGAGCAGGAACTGACCCAGGCCAAAGTGCCGTACGAAGTCGGCAAGGCGTTCTTCAAGAGCATGGCGCGTGCGCAGATCGCCGGCGAGCCGCAAGGCATGCTGAAAATCCTGTTCCACCGTGAAACCCTGGAAGTGCTGGGCGTTCACTGCTTCGGTTATCAGGCGTCGGAGATCGTCCACATCGGTCAGGCGATCATGAACCAGCCGGGCGAACTGAACACCCTGAAGTACTTCGTCAACACGACGTTCAACTACCCGACCATGGCTGAAGCCTATCGGGTAGCAGCGTACGACGGCCTCAACCGGCTTTTTTGACGGGCTCCGGCCGGTGGCCTGAGCCGGCCGGGGAGACCGATTTCAGCAATTCTCGAGGGTGGCAGTGGCCAAACCGGGAAAGTCTGTAATCAGGCTGTCAACGCCGAAGTCGGCGAGTCTGCGCATCAGCGCAGGCTCGTTGACGGTCCACACCGACACATGCAGCCCCTGACGCTGCGCCTTCTGCAGGCGTTCCGGCGTACACAGCGTCCAGTTCAGCGCAAGAATCTCACAGCCATAGCTGGCCGCGACCTTCAGCGGGTCGAGCCAGGCGTATTCGGCCACCAGTCCGCGCGACACGTCCGGCACCAGATCCAGCGCCGCTTTCAGCACTTCCCGCGAACTCGAGGTGATCGTCACCTTGTCGAGCAGGCCATGCCGTTGGGCCATTTCACGAATCGCCAGCACGGTGGTTGCTGCGCGAGTACGCGAAGCGCTTTTGACTTCCAGTTGCCAGTGCTCGAAATCGCATTTTTCGAACAGCTCTTCCAATGTCGGAATCGGGCAGGGTTTGATCCAGCCCGGGCCGCCCTTGCGCGCGTCGTAAGTCACCAGCTCGGCCGCGGTGTGCTCGACGACCTTGCCACGCCGTTCCGTGGTGCGCTTGAGGGTCGGGTCATGAATGACCATCAACTCGCCGTCCTTGGACAGGTGCAGATCCAGTTCGCAGCGGCGCACGCCGTGCTTGAGACATTCCTGAAAGCTGCTCAGGGTGTTTTCCGGTGCTTCGCCCTTGGCGCCGCGGTGGCCGTAGATGAGGGTCACGGTTCTTCCTTAAATTTAAATGCCTGATTCGTTCTGTTCGCGGGCCAGACGTCGTTCCTGGGCCTGCTTCTGCAAGATGTAGCGGGCGAGCAACTGGCGCTGGGCGTCGGTCAAGTGTTCGAACTCGGTGCCTATGTCATAACCTTCGCCCTTGCGATCGCAATGGGTGACGCGGGCGCGCAGCAGCAGGCCCAGCGCTTGCGGCATCAGCACCAGTTTCACCGACAGGTGTGCGCCGGTGGCAATTGGCGTCGGGTGCTGGAAGTCGATCCCGCCCTCGGAAATGATCACCGGTTGCGGCTCGCCGATATGGCCGAGCACGGTCAGGGCGACCACTTGGCTGAGCAGGTCTATGCGTTTGTTCTGCGATTTCAGGAACGCGGCGATGGCCCGGTCGCGCTCGCTGATCTGGCGCAACAGGTGCTGCGACTCGAATTCGCTCAGGTGCAGTTCACTGAGCAGGTTGAACAGCGGGGAAGCATCCTGCAACACTTCCTGGCCTGCGGCTTCGGGAGCGGACAGGGGCCGAATTTCCAGTGCGATCGTGTCCTCGATACGGTAGTATTCGCGGCGATCTTCTTCATCTAATGTCGACATGGCGAACCCATGGTAGCGGCGGTGGTCTGAGTGTAAAGCTGGTTATCGACCCCCGCCACAAGGACGTTCCTTTTCCCTCCGAACAAGCCCCGACATGTTCAGACCTCTCTTCGTATTTATCGGCACGCGTTATACCCGTGCAAAGCGTCGCAATCATTTTGTGTCATTCATTTCCCTGACTTCGATGATCGGGCTCGCCCTTGGCGTGGTCGTGATGATCGTCGTGCTCTCGGTGATGAATGGCTTCGATCATGAGATGCGCACCCGCGTGCTGGGCATGGTGCCCCACGCGACCATTGAATCCACTGAGCCGATCAACGATTGGCAAAGTCTGGCCAACAAGGTCAAGCAGAACCCGCAGGTGACGGCGGTTGCGCCGTTCACCCAGATGCAGGGCCTGCTGACCAATAACGGTCAGGTGTCCAAGGTGTTGCTCAACGCCATCGACCCTGCGCTCGAGCGCAACGTGTCGATCATCGACAACTTCATGAAGCAGGGCAAACTCGACGATTTGACGCCGGGCAGCTTCGGCATCGTCATCGGCGACAAGGCCGCGACCAAGCTCGGCGTGGGCATCGGTGACAAGGTCACCTTCGTCGCGCCGGAGGTCAGCGTGACTCCGGCCGGGATGTTCCCGCGGATGAAGCGCTTCACCGTGGTCGGCATTTTTCATGTCGGCGCCGGCGAACTCGATGGCTATCTGGGCGTCACCAACCTGCAGGATCTGGCGAAGATGCACCGCTGGAAGCCTGATCAGGTGCAGGGCATCCGCCTGAAGTTCGACGACCTGTTCCAGGCACCACGCGTGGCATGGAACATCGCCCAGCAACTCGGCGAAGATCATTACTACGCCCGCGACTGGACGCGCACCCACGGCAATCTGTATCAGGCGATCCGCATGGAAAAAGCCATGATCGGTCTGCTGTTGCTGCTGATTGTCGCCGTAGCGGCGTTCAACATCATTTCCACGCTGGTGATGGTGGTCAACGACAAGAAGGGCGACATCGCCATTCTGCGCACCTTGGGCGCGACGCCGGGCACGATCATGCGCACGTTCATGGTGCAAGGCACGGTGATCGGTGTGGTCGGCACGGCGATTGGTGCGGTGGTCGGGATTTTCGCGGCGCTTAATGTCAGCGCCGCGATCTCGGCACTGGAAGGCCTGATCGGCCACAAATTCCTTAATGCTGACGTGTATTTCATTGATTATCTTCCGTCGCAGGTGCAGAGCCAGGATGTGGTCATGGTCTGCGCGGCGGCGTTGGTTCTGAGTTTCCTCGCCACCCTGTATCCCGCCTGGCGTGCCGCGCGCACCCAGCCGGCGGAGGCGCTACGTTATGAGTGAGTCGGGCATGAGTGAACAAGCAATCTTGAGCTGCCGTAACCTGGGCAAATCCTACGAGGAAGGCCCGGAATCGGTAGAGGTATTGGCCGGCCTGCAACTGGAGTTGCACCCGGGCGAGCGTGTGGCGATCGTCGGCACCTCGGGTTCGGGCAAAAGTACCTTGCTCAACCTGCTCGGTGGTCTGGACACGCCGACCAAGGGCAGCGTCTGGCTCGACGGCGAAGAGTTGTCGGCACTGAGCGAGAAGAAGCGTGGCCTGTTGCGTAACCGTGCGCTCGGTTTCGTTTACCAGTTCCACCACTTGCTGCCAGAATTCACCGCACTGGAAAACGTCTGCATGCCGCTGCTGATCGGCAAGACGCCGATCCCGGAAGCCCGTCAGCGTGCCACAGCATTGCTGGAGCGCGTTGGCCTCGGTCATCGTCTGGAGCACAAGCCGGCGGAACTGTCCGGTGGCGAGCGTCAACGTGTGGCCATCGCTCGCGCCCTGGTGAACAAGCCAGGCCTGGTGATGCTCGATGAGCCAACCGGCAACCTCGACTCCCACACCGCCCAGGGCATTCAGGATTTGATGCTGGAACTCAGCACCTCGATGCGCACGGCGTTCCTGGTGGTGACTCACGACATGAACCTGGCTCGCCAGATGGACCGCGTCTTGCACCTGCAAGAAGGCTGCCTCACGCCTATCTGATTGGCTGAAACCCGACGTCTGTAAAGGCGTCGGGTCTTTTATTTTTATACGGTGCCCCAGCGAATGTTCAGACCGTTATCGATCTTTATCGGCACGCGCTATACCCGCGCCAAGCGCCGCAATCGCTTTGTTTCGTTCATTTCGATGACTTCGATGATCGGCCTCGCCCTCGGCGTGCTGGCGATGATCGTGGTGTTGTCGGTGATGAACGGCTTCCAGCGCGAAATGAGCTCGCGCATCCTCGGCATGGTGCCGCACGCGACCATCGTCGGCGTCAAGCCGATAGATGATTGGCAGCCGGTCGCCGCCGCCGCGATGAAGAATCCTGAGGTGACTGCCGCCGTGCCGTTCACTGAGATGGAAGGCATGCTGTCTTACAAGGGGGTGATGCAGCCGATCCAGATCAGCGGCGTTGATCCGGCGCAGGAAGGCAAGGTCTCGATCGTTGCCCAGCACATCGTGCAGGGCCGTCTCGATGCGTTGAAGCCGGGAGAGTTCGGCGTGGTGATTGGCGAAATCACTGCGCGGCGTTTCCGCCTCAATGTCGGCGACAAGATCACCCTGATCGTCCCGGAAGTCAGTACTGCGCCGGGCGGCATCACCCCGCGCATGCAGCGTCTGAACGTGGTCGGTGTGTTCAAGGTCGGCGCTGAGCTGGATGGCTCCATGGGCCTGATCCACGTCGCCGATGCCGCGACCATGCAGCATTGGGAGCCGAATCAGGTTCAGAGTGTGCGTCTGGCGGTCAAAGACCTGTACGCCGCACCGAAAGTCTCCTCGGATATCGCTGCCGGTTTGGGCGCGGACTTCAAGGCTGACGACTGGACCCACACCCAGGGCAGCCTGTTCAGCGCGATGAAAATGGAAAAAACCATGATCGGCCTGCTGTTGCTGATGATCGTCGCGGTGGCGGCGTTCAACATCATCGCGACCCTGATCATGGTGGTGAACGACAAGGGCGCGGACATCGCGATTTTGCGCACCATCGGCGCCACGCCACGGCAGATCATGGCGATTTTCATGGTGCAGGGCACGGTGATCGGCATTGTCGGTACGATCATTGGCGGCGTGTTGGGCGTGATCGCCGCGCTGAATGTCAGTCAGATCGTGGGCTGGATCGAGCGAGTCAGCGGGCAGCACATCTTCAGTTCGGATGTGTATTTCGTCAGCAATTTGCCGTCGGAATTGCAGGGTGGGGATGTGCTGTTGATTTGCTCGGCGGGCTTTATTCTGAGCTTCCTGGCGACGGTGTATCCGGCGTGGCGGGCGGCGAAGATCGAGCCGGCTCACGCCCTGAGATATTCGTAAGCGACTCCATGCTCGTTCCCACGCTCTGCGTGGGAACGCCTCAACGGACGCTCCGCGTTCGGCTCTGGAAGGGACGCGGAGCGTCCCGGGC
>NZ_AKJR01000029.1:0-35310 GCF_000282235.1 Pseudomonas sp. GM24
AGCGATGGGGTCAGTGGCAGCCACTCATTTTCAGCGCCTTGGTGACAGCAAGCCTCACCGCCTGCACCGTCGGCCCAGACTTCCAGAAACCCGAAGCCACACAAATCGCCGACTGGACTAAGCCGGCCAAGTCAGCCCCCAGCCAAGCTGTCAGCGAACCCCTCAACGAACGATGGTGGGAGGTCTTCCACGACGCGCAACTCTCCGCACTCACTCAGCGTGCGGTGCAGAGCAACCTCGACCTGCAACTGGCCAGCAGCCGTCTGCAGCGAAGCCGCGCCGCCCGCCAGGTGATCACCGCTGACCGTTATCCGAGCACCGCCGCCACGGGCAGTTACGCGCGCAAACGCAACAGCAGCGAGGGCCTGAACGACCCGTCCGGACACAACGGCGATTCCGCCTTCAACCTGTGGGACGCCGGTTTCTCCGCCTCATGGGAACTGGATTTCTGGGGCCGCGTACGTCGCGAAACCGAAGCCGCCGATGCAAACCTCGAAGTCGCCGAAAACGACCGTCGCGGGGTGTTATTGGCCGTACTCGCTGACACGGCGCAAAACTACATTCAGCTGCGCGGTGTACAAAACACCCGCGCCGTCACCGAGCAGAACCTCGACGTCGCCCGCCATAGCCTGAAGCTCTCGCAACTGCGTCTGGCCGACGGTGTGGCGACTGACCTCGACGTCGCCGAAGCCGCCGCGCAAGTCGCCGCGATCGAATCGCGATTGCCGGCGCTGGAGCAACGTCAATCGCAGTTGATCAACGCGATCAGCCTGCTGATGGGCGAACCGCCACAGGCATTGGCTAAGGAGTTATCCACAGACGCCGCCGTGCCGCAGTCGCCGCTGCAAGTCGCCATCGGTCTGCCGTCACAACTTGCCGAACGCCGCCCGGACATCCGTCAGGCCGAAGCGCGCCTGCATGCTGCTACCGCCAATATCGGTGTAGCCAAAGGCGACTTCTATCCGCGCATCACCCTGTCGGGCAACCTCGGCTCGCAAGCCATGCAACTCAGCGACTTTGGCTCGTGGGGTTCACGCGCCTTCGGCATCGGCCCGCAATTCAGTCTGCCGCTGTTCGATGGCGGACGCCTGCGCGGCATGCTGCAACTGCGCGAAGCGCAACAACAGGAAGCGGCGATCGGCTACCAGCAAACCGTGCTGCGTGCCTGGCATGAAATCGACGATCAACTGACCGTCTACAACGCCAGCCAGCGCCGCCGCGACAGCCTCGCCGAAGCCGTCCGCCAGAACCAGATCGCCCTGCGCACCGCGCAACAGCAATACGTCGAAGGTGTGGTCGATTTCGTCAACGTCCTCACCGTGCAAAGCGCGCTGCTGGCAACGCAGGAACAGTGGGTGGAGAGTTCCACCGGCGTTTCGCTGGCGATGGTCGGGTTGTACAAGGCGTTGGGCGGGGGATGGCAGTCGGTTTACCCGGAAGGGCAAATGGCGGCTATGACGCCGGGCGTCGTGAAAGCACAAACCGACATCGACGGTTCTGCCGTGGCTGACCTAAAGTGATGGGCAGGTTGGCGCGTCATACTCTCGTGGCGCTGCGGCGCGGCAAGAGGCAGCAATGGCGGCGAACAGAGTCACGCCAATGGGCGACACGCAAGATCCGTTTGCCGCGCCCGGCTCCTGGTTCGGCAGCTTGCGCTGGGTGCGCTGGATAAAAAATCACTGGCTATGGCCGATCCTGGCGCTGGCCGCATTCGTGCGTTTTTATGATCTGACCGCGGCAGCGATCTGGGGCGATGAAGGTTCCAGTCTGCTGCTGGGGCGCTATTCGCTGAGTGAAATTTGGCAGCACGCGGCATTCGATGTGCATCCGCCGCTGTACTTCATGCTGCTGCATGGCTGGGTCGAATTGTTCGGGGACGGCATTCTGGCGGTCCGCTCTCTCAGTGCGCTGGCCGGCATTGCGGCGGTGGGGCTGGGCGTGTGGCTGGTGGATCGCCTGGCCACCCGTCGCGCAGCGTTCATCGCCGGTGTGTTGCTGGCGCTGTTGCCGACCGCGGTGCGCTACAGCCAGGAAGTGCGCATGTACGCGCTGCTCGGGGCGCTGCTGCTCGCCGCGAGCCTGGCGCTGGTCTACTGGATCCGCCGCCCGCAACGCCAGCGCTATCTGGTGTATTACCTGCTGCTGATGAGCGCGGCGCTCTACACCCACTATTTCGCCGTGCTCGCGGCGCTGTGTCACTGGCTTTATCTGATCGCGATCCGCGTACAGCGTGGTTACCGGTTCCGGCACATCCAGCGCTGGAACTGGTGGCTGGCGAACCTGACCATCGTTACTTTGTATCTGCCTTGGCTGCCCAACCTGCTTGATTTGACGCAGCACATGCAGCAGCTTGAGGCCGGTGGCGATGTCGGTTGGGAGCCTGCCGTTACGTTGAGTTCGCTGCCGTCGATGATCTGGTCATGGTTGATTCAGGATGACGGTGAAAGTTTGCCGTGGCTGATTTTCGCGGCGTTGCCGCTGGCGATGCTGGGGCTGGCAGTCATCGCGGTGATGCGCGATCGCAGTGTGTCGCGCGGCAGTGTTCTGCTGGCGCTGTACACCGGGCTGCCGCTATTGCTGGTGTATCTGGTGTCGTTCATTACGCCGGTATTCATTGAGCGTTATCTGACGGCGTATGCCCTTGGCTTGCCGATGCTGACGGCGTTGGCCATCGACCGTTTGTACAGCCGCGTGCGGATGTTGGCATTGGCAGTGCTGGTGTCGCTGATCGCCGTGGAACTGGTCGGCGTAAACAACAACGCCACGGTCGACACGCATGATCAACTCGACACGGTCGTGAAGTACGTCAACCAGCATTTCCTTCCCGGTGACCGCATCGTCACCAGCGACATGCTCTGGTATCTGAGCTACGTCTACTACGATCGCACCGGGGCGCAGGTGCGCCTCTTCACTCCACCGAACGCCGATGACCAATCGACGCGGCCAAATGAGTACGGGTTCGGCACGCTGGTAACGAGTGATGTCTATCTGAACAGCCTGACCGAGCTGCCAGCCGGAGGCCGGGTCTGGCTGGTCGGAACCGTCGATGAGCCACAAGAGTTCTCACCGCTACCTGCGACCTGGCAGGCCAGCGCTGAAGTACACGCGGGCGGGATGCAAGCACGCTTGTTCGTGCCCAAACCTGCGGGTGAATAGGCGGGTCAGGATTTCCCCGACAAATCCGCCATGCCCTTGAGCAATTCGATCGGCAACGGAAAGACAATCGTCGAACTCTTGTCCCCGGCAATCGAACTCAAGGTCTGCATATAGCGCAACTGCATTGCGCCAGGCTGGCGACCGAGCATTTCCGCTGCTTGCATGAGTTTTTCCGAGGCTTGCAGTTCGCCTTCGGCGTGAATCACCTTGGCCCGACGTTCGCGCTCGGCTTCCGCCTGTTTGGCGATGGCGCGGACCATCGATTCGTTGAGGTCGACATGTTTGATCTCGACGTTGGCGACCTTGATCCCCCAGGCGTCGGTCTGCGCGTCGAGTACCTGCTGGATGTCGATGTTCAACTGCTCGCGCTCGGCCAGCAGCTCATCCAGTTCATGCTTGCCAAGCACCGCGCGCAAGGTGGTTTGCGCCAGTTGGCTGGTGGCAGAAAGATAATCCTCAACCTGAATAATCGCCTTCTGCGGATCGAGCACGCGGAAATACAGCACGGCGTTGACCTTGACCGAGACGTTGTCGCGGGTGATCACGTCCTGCGGCGGCACATCGAGCACCACGGTGCGCAGGTCGACCCGGACCATTTGCTGGACCACCGGGATCAGCAGGATCAGGCCTGGGCCTTTGACCTGCCAAAAGCGGCCGAGTTGGAACACCACGCCGCGTTCGTATTCGCGCAGGATGCGAAACGTCGAGCCGGCGAGGGCAATGACCAGTAACAGCAGCGCAACAAAACCGATTTGCAGACCCATAATCACTCTCCGAGTGGCGCCGCGTCAGTCGCGGCCACTTGCAGCAACAATCCCTTGCGCGCCACCACGCGCACTGATTGCCCGGTGTGCAGCGGTGTCGCGCTGAGCACTTGCCAGCGCTCACCTTGCAGTTGCACCCAGCCATTACGGGCATCGCCCGGTTGCACCGTAGTGATCGCGGTGACACTGCCGAGCAGGCCGGCATCGCCACTGACCGCGTGGCGGGGGCGGGTTTTCAGGGCGCGAATCAGCAGCGCAATCAACAAGAGAGCGCTGATCAGACCAAGGCCGATCATCATCGGCACCGGCAACTCGGCGTTGCTCAGAATCAGCGCGCCGATCACGAACATGATGATGCCGCCCAGCCCGATCACTCCGTAATTGGGCAGCGCCGCTTCGGCGATCAGAAAGACGATGCCCAAGGTAATCAGCCACAAACCGGCCGGACTCATCGGCGGCAACGGGGTGTCAGCGGCGAGGGCTGAGCCGCTGATCAGCAGGAGCAAGGCAAGCGCACAACATCGGCTGTTCACGTGACCCTCCGCGAGCGTCATGGCTGGTTCTTACAGTCTAGTTGAGGGTTGCGCTGGTTGAATTTTGATCAATGTGCGGATGTGTCCAGTGGGCGGAATTCTCTGCGCCAACCCCTCGCCGAACTAGACTCAAAGACACGGCAACCACCGTTCAGCGCAACACCGAGGTGCATCATGCGCATGGCAAGAAAAGTACAGAGCAGCCTGAACCGGGCGCACTGCGAATACGACATCGTCGCCCACCGACACTCGTCCAGCAGCCTGGAAACCGCACGGGTCGCCGGGGTGCCCGCCGAGCGCGTGGCCAAATCGATCATCCTCGACGACCACCACGGGCACTACCTGATGGCCGTGCTGCCGGCCAGTCGTCATCTGGACCTGAGCAAGGTACGCACCAGCGGCGAATGGCAATTGACCCGCGAAAGCAATCTGGCGCACATTTTCGATGATTGCGAACGCGGCGCGGTGCCGCCGCTGGGTGGCTCTTATGGTCTGGACATGGTCATCGACCCGTTGCTGACGCGGCAAAAGGATATTTATCTGGAGGCGGGCAACCACAATTACCTGCTGCACATGAGCATGCCGGAGTTTCTGAAAATGGTGCCGCATGCCGAGGTGCGGGAGTTGAGTGATTAAGTTTTGTGGTGCCGGCACTGAGGCCTTCGCGAGCAGGCTCGCTCCCACAGGTTGATCGCATTCCCCTGTGGGAGCGAGCCTGCTCGCGAATAATCTTCCACACAGCCCATTTTTGAAGGAGTTGATCAATGGAAAGCCCAACACACAACCTCCCATCACTATTCAAACAACTCGGCCTCCCCGACGAACCGGTCGACATCGACAAATTCATCGCCACCCATTCCCCGCTCAAACCCGACTTGCATTTGGCTGATGCGTTTTTCTGGACGAAGAGCCAAGCGGAGTTTTTGCGTGACGAGATTCTGGATGACGCCGATTGGGCGGAGGTGGTGGATCAGTTGAATGTGATGTTGCGCAAGGGGAGAGCGGGGTAATCGCTACGTTGGAAAAGGCCAGGCCCGTGCTGTATGAACCAGCGCCATAATCCAGATCACATCCTGATCTGACTGGTAGACAAGACGGTAGCTGGGATGGGGAATTAATTCGCGAGTGCCAGCAATGATGCCGACCGGGCCAATCTTGGGGTTCTGGGATAGGCGCGAAGCCGCTTCGGTGAAGCGGCGATCCATGTCGAGCGCTGCGCCTGGATTTTTTGCGTGAAGGTAGTCCCAGATTTTTTCGCGATCCTGTACGGCATTTTTACTCCAGATAATCTTCATCCTTGATTTTCTACCTGCCTGCGCCTGGCGGCGAATTGTGCTTCAACTTCCTCGTTGGACACACCTTCACCGGCTGCCATCGATTCTCTTGCAAGGTCGACTTTTCGTTGCAGGAAGGCTTCGTACTCTCGGGCTTCCTGTTGTGTGCGAACAAACTGACGCATCATTTCTCGCATGATCTGCGAAGCAGGGCGATGGGAGGCCTCTGCCTCCGCCATGAACTGCTCACGCAGCTCTGGTTCAAGCTTCATTGTAAAAACGGCTTGTTTTGACATCTGCAGATTCCTTCAAGGTTCTCGGTACTGACGAGGTATATACATCGTCATCACATGAATTAGAAAGCTTCAGTTTGTGCGAGCGACCAGTGGAGCAATTTGTTTCAAAACTTGACTGAAATTCCCCTCCAATGCGATATTGATAGTTAGCAAACTAACAGTGTGCATTTCCCCGTGCCGAACGAACTCGACGCTCTCCAGATGAACATCAGCAGTGCCATGGTGGTGGCCGCCAGGCATTGGCGGAAGATCTGCCAGACCACGCTGGTCAACTACGGAATCTCCGAAGCCTGCGCCGTGCCGCTGTTGATGATCGGCCGTTTGGGCGAGGGCGTGCGCCAGGTGCAAGTGGCGCAGGCGGCCGGGATGGAGAGTCCGTCGCTGGTGCGTCTGCTCGATCAGTTGTGTCATTCCGGCTACGTCTGCCGCACCGAAGATGCCCAGGATCGCCGGGCCAAATGCCTGAGCCTGACCGACACCGGTCGTGAACTGGTGCAAGCGGTCGAGATCGAACTGGTGCGCTTGCGTCACGAGGTGCTCGAAGGCATCGAGCAAAGCGATCTGGAAGCTACGCTTCGGGTACTCAGAGCTTTTGAGGCGGCCCATCCGCCTGTGGTGATCAATTCTTGAACGGTTTTTTCTCTGGCATTCCGCCGGCCCGCGACTGGTTCTACGGGGTGCGGACTTTCGCAGCGTCGATGATCGCGCTGTACATCGCCTTGCTCATGCAAATGCCGCGTCCGTATTGGGCGATGGCCACGGTGTATATCGTCTCCAGCCCGTTTCTCGGCCCGACCAGTTCCAAGGCCTTGTACCGCGCCATCGGGACTTTTCTCGGTGCCGCGGCGGCGGTTTTTTTCGTGCCGATGTTCGTGCAGAGCCCGTATGTACTGGTGGTGGTCATCGCGCTGTGGACGGGCATTTTGTTGTTCCTGTCCCTGCAACTGCGCACGGCCAACAACTACGCATTGATGCTCGCCGGTTACACCCTGCCGCTGATTGCCTTGCCGGTGGTGGATAACCCGCTGGCAGTGTGGGACGTGGCGGAAGCGCGTACGGAAGAGATTTTCCTCGGCATCGCCGTAGCTGCGGTGGTCGGCGCGATGTTCTGGCCGCGCCGTCTGGCGCCGGTGTTCAACGATGCCGTGAGCAAGTGGTTCGCCGACGCAACGACCTATAGCCTGAAATTCCTCAGCCGCGACGTGCAGCCCGAAGAAGTCACTGCGCTGCGCATGGCCATGGTTGCCAACTTCAACAGTCTCGAATTGATGATCGGCCAGTTGCCCCACGAAGGCGCACTACCGCAAACCGTGCGCAACACCAAAGAACTGCGCGGGCGGATGATTCATCTGTTGCCAGTGATCGATGCGCTGGAAGATTCGCTCTACGCCCTAGAGCGGCGCACACCAGAGCTGGTAGAAAAGTTCGCACCGCTGCTGGCCGCAACCCGCGAATGGCTCGCTCATCAGGACGCCGATCTCGACCGCTGGCAAGCGCTGAAAGATCAGCTCGAAGCCCTGCAACCGAGCGTCGAAGCACTGCAAGACCGCAAACAACTGCTGTTCTCCAACTCGATTTATCGCCTCGGCGAATTCATCGATTTATGGCAGGACTGCCGCAGTCTGCAGGACGCGATTCTCTGCGAGCGCCAGGACAGCTGGCGCGCGGTCTACCGTCACTGGCGCCTCGGTCGTCTGACGCCGTTCATTGATCGTGGGCTGATGCTCTACTCGGCGGCCTCGACCGTTCTGGCGATCATCACCGCCTCGGTGCTGTGGATTCTGCTCGGCTGGCCGGACGGCGGCAGCGCGGTGATTCTCGCCGCGGTGGCCTGTAGCTTCTTCGCCTCGATGGACGACCCGGCACCGCAGATTTACCGGTTCTTTTTCTGGACCGGCATGTCGGTGTTGTTCGCCAGCCTTTATCTGTTTTTGATTCTGCCCAACTTGCATGATTTCCCGATGCTGGTGCTGGCGTTTTCCATCCCGTTCATCTGCGTCGGCACATTGACTGTACAGCCGCGGTTTTTCCTCGGCATGCTGCTGACGCTGGTCAACACCTCCTCGTTCATCAGTATTCAGGGCGCTTACGACGCGGACTTTTTTGCCTTCGTGAACTCCAACCTGGCGGGTCCGTTAGGGCTGTTGTTCGCGTTTATCTGGACGCTGGTGGCGCGTCCGTTCGGCGCCGAACTGGCGGCCAAACGCCTGACCCGCTTCAGTTGGAAAGACATCGTCCGCATGACCGAGCCGGCCAACCTTGCCGAACACCGCAAATTGGGCGTGCAGTTGCTTGATCGACTGATGCAGCACCTGCCGCGTCTGGCCCTCACCGGCCAGGACACCGGCATCGCCATGCGCGAAGTGCGTGTCGGCCTGAACCTGCTCGATTTGCTCGCCTACACCCCACGGGTGACCGGCGCGCCGAACGCGCTGTTGCAGCAAGTGGTCAGTGAAGTCGGCGAGTATTTCCGCGCCTGCCTCAAGGCCGGCGAACGCTTGCCGGCGCCGGCCCCGTTGCTGATGACCCTGGATCGTACCCGCCGCGCGCTCAATGGCCACGGCGACGATGAAACCCGCCTGAACCTGTTGCACGCCTTGAGCGGCTTGCGTCTGGCGCTGTTGCCCGGCGTCGAATTCGTCTCCAGTGCCGACTCCGAAGAACCGCTGCCCGATGGAGCGCCCCTATGATCGGTGATCTGGACATCAGCGGCATTTTTCTGCCGACCTTGCTGGTGTTGATGGGCATCACTTATGTGCTGTTTTTGCTGGTGCATGCCGTGCTTACGCGCGTGCACTTTTACCGTCTGGTCTGGCACCGGGCATTGTTCAACGTGGCCCTCTATGCCGTGCTTCTGTACGGCGTGGACTCACTCAGTCGATACCTGATGACATGAAAAAACCGTTTTTGACCATCGGTCGCGTGGTACTGACCCTGCTGATCGTGACTTTTGCCGTTGTCCTCGTCTGGCGCATGGTGATGTATTACATGTTCGCGCCGTGGACCCGTGACGGCCATATTCGCGCCGACATCATCCAGATCGCCCCGGACGTCTCCGGGTTGATCCAACAGGTTGAAGTGAAAGACAACCAGTTGATCAAGCGCGGCCAAGTGCTGTTCAGCATCGACCAAGACCGTTTCAAACTGGCCCTGCGTCAGGCCAAGGCGGCCGTCGCTGATCGCGAAGAAACCCTCGCTCAAGCCCAGCGCGAAGCCAAGCGTAACCGTGGCCTCGGTAACCTGGTGCCGGCCGAGCAACTGGAAGAAAGCCAGTCGAAGGTCGCCCGCGCGCAATCGGCACTGGCCGAAGCCATGGTCACTGTGGACAGTGCGCAGCTCAACCTCGACCGCTCGGTAATCCGCAGCCCGGTGGACGGCTACGTCAACGACCGCGCGCCGCGTCCGCAGGAATTCGTCACCGCCGGGCGTCCGGTGTTGTCGGTGGTCGATAGCAATTCGTTCCACATCGACGGCTATTTCGAAGAGACCAAACTCGACGGCATTCATGTCGGCCAGTCGGTGGATATTCGCGTAATCGGCGACCGCGCCAAACTGCGCGGGCATGTTGAAAGCATCGTCGCCGGTATCGAAGACCGCGACCGTACCAGCGGCAGCAACTTGCTGCCGAACGTTAACCCGGCATTCAGCTGGGTGCGGCTGGCGCAGCGGATTCCGGTGCGGATTGCCTTTGACGATGTACCGGAAGATTTCCGCATGATCGCCGGGCGTACCGCCACCGTTTCGATCATCGACGATCAGCCACGCGACGACCGCAAGCAGGAGCCCGTGCAATGAACCGGGCGCTGATGATCGCCGGGTTGGGCGTGATGCTCTCGGCCTGTCAGATGGTCGGGCCGGACTATCAGGTGCCGGAGGATGCGGCGGTTCAGCGCAAGGATTTTCAGGGCGAACTGGCGGTTGCCGGAAAACCGGTGGTCTCGGCGCCGGTGCCGGCGGATTGGTGGCGTCTTTATAAGGATGCGCGGCTGGATCAACTGGTGCAGCAGGCCATGGCCTCCAACACCGATTTGCGCGTCGCGGCGGCGAACCTGCAACGGGCTCGAGCTCAGGTCGATGAGGCCGAAGCAGCGGGCGGCTGGAGCGCAGGTGTGAAGATGGGCGCGCAGCGTTTGCAAGAGTCTGGTCAGGCATTCTTGCTGCCGGAAAAAGTCCCGGTCGATAACGTCGGCGACATTGGCATCAGTGCTTCTTATCAGTTCGATCTGTGGGGCACCTTGCAGCGTGGCATCGAAGGCGCGAAGGCCAATGCCGACGCGACCCAGGCCGCGGCAGACACGGCGCGGATCACCTTGGTGGCGGACGTGGTTCGTGCTTACACCCAAGTCTGCGCGGCCAATGAAGAACGGGAAATCGCCGAGCATTCCCTGGACCTGCAATCGCAAAGCACCACGCTGATCCAGCGTCTGCGTGACGCCGGACGTGGCGACGAAACCCAGGTCACCCGCTCGCAAACTCAATTCAAATCCCTGCGCGCCGACCTGCCGCGCTATGAAGCGGCGCGTCAGGCCGGGTTGTTCCGTCTGTCGATGCTGCTGGCGAAACCGGTTGATCAGTTGCCCGCCGGCACCGCGACCTGCGCCGAGTTGCCGAAAATCGCCCAATTGGTGCCAGTCGGCGATGGCGCCGCGCTGCTCAAACGTCGTCCGGACATTCGTCAGGCCGAACGACGACTGGCTGCTTCGACCGCCGGGATCGGCGTCGCCACGGGCGAGTTGTATCCGGACATCAGTATCGGCGCGACCATCGGCACTGTTGGTCTCATCGATGACTTGGGTGATCCGTCGACCAACCGCTGGGGCTTTGGCCCGTCGCTGAGCTGGAAAGTGCCGACCAACGGCGCTCGTGCGCGAATCCGCGAGGCAGAAGCGGCGACCCAAGGCGCCTTGGCGCACTTCGACGGCGTGGTGCTCAACGCCATTCGCGAAACCCAGACCGGTCTGGCCCAGTACAGCGCATTGCTGCAACGTCGCGACGCACTGGCCGACGCCGAGCAGTCGGCAAAGCTGGCGGCCGACCAGACCCACCGCTTCTTCCAGGCCGGTCGCGAGTCGTTCCTCGCTGATCTGCAAGCAACGCGCACCTACACCGATGTCACCGCGCAACTGGCCGCCGCCAACACCCAGGTTGCGATGAGCCAGATCGATTTGTTCCTCGCCTTGGGCGGCGGTTGGGAAAGCGGACGAACGCACGCTGCAAGCCCCAGCAAACCCTGAGGCCGTTGCTATGCTTTGAAGTGTTGAAGGGGCGCCCCGTGCAAAGCGCCCCTTCAGCGCACATTGCTAGCGCTGGTCTAGGGGAAACCAATAATGAAAAACCCTTACGCTCTCGGCTTCTGGTGCGCCCTGGTAGCGTTGGTGCTGCTCTCGGCCACTTATTTCTACGGCATCATGCTGGCCCACCAGATCGACAAGGCCATGGTTTTCCTCGACAGCGCCGTCGCGCTGATTGCGGTCATGGCAATCGTCGTGGTCGCCTGGGCGTCGCTCCAGGTGCAGCGGGTCAAGAAACGGCAGCTCGAACAGGGCAAGACCCTGGTGCTGATCTGGGATACCAAAGTCGCCCTGCGCCGGGTCGAAACCGTGTTCGACCGGTATTTCTGGGGTAGCTACTGGCAACCCGGGCGGACCTTCGCCGAAGTCATGGGCGAACTCACCGGCACGCCATTGGAAAAAAGTCTCGAAGCGCTGAAAAAGCAGTGTCTGGAACTCGACAAGCAGATTGATGGCGAGGGCTGGCATTGGTTGAACAACGCCCGCGAATTGTCCGATGTCGCCACGGCCATGGCCCGCGAGCGCTATCAACTGGATTTCTGCGATCCGCGCGCCGACGGGCCGGGCGGGGCGGTGATCGATCGGGATTTTGAGGTTCTGGTTTACACCTGGACCGCGCGGCTGAAAAGCTTTGATCATCAACTGGATGAGATTGAGGTTCAGTATTCCTGAACAGCGAAAGATCGCAGCCTGCGGCAGCTCCTACATTGGAACGCGTTTCTCTGTAGGAGCTGCCGCAGGCTGCGATCTTTTTGCTTTCCCGAGTGTCCATAGACACTCTTTAACCTTTAAACATTGGGCCAGCTCACGCGCCCGGTGCTAATCTCCACCGCTGAATTCAGCGCAGTCGAGCCGCGACCCGGTCACGGGTTCAGGGAAGACGACCACACTCACAGCCACGGAAATCGATCAGGTCATTCATGAATAAATCAGCAGGCGTGCTTCTCGGAATTGTTGTTGCCATCGGCGCGATCAGTGCAGGCGGGGCCTGGTACACCGGGACCAAGATCGAAGGCGTGCTGAACAACGCCGTCACCAACGCCAACCAAGAGCTGCAAACCGCGATGGCCGGCTCCAACGGCACCGCGTCGCTGGAACTGGTGTCGCTGGAGCGCCACACCTTCACCAGCACCGCGCACTACCGCCTCAAAGGTGAAGGCGAGATGTTCGGTGATGCGCCGGTCGAACTGCTGTTCGTCGACCACATCGAACATGGCCCGCTGCCATTCTCGCGTCTGGTTTCGCTGAAATGGCTGCCGGTGATGGCCACCAGCAACTACGAGCTGGAAAAAAGTCCGGCCACCGAGAAGTGGTTCGCCGCCACCAAGGGCGCCGCGCCGCTCAAAGGCGTGACCAGCCTCGGCTACGACGAATCCACTACCAGCACCCTCGACCTGCTGCCGTTCGAAACCGCACTGGATGAGCAGTCGAGCCTGAAGTTCTCCGGCCTGACCATGAACATCTCCGCCAACGCCAAAGCGCAGAAGGTCAAGGCGGACGGCTACATGGACAACCTGAAACTGGTTACGGTGGCTGAAGATCAGGCGCCGGTGCAGGTCGAACTCAACGGTCTGACCCTGGCCAGCAACCTCGCCAAGAGCAGCTACGGCTACTACACCGGGGAAAACACCCTGGTGCTGACCAACAGCAAAACCACCTTCGGCACCAAGCAATCGGTGCTCGGCGTGAAGAACTTCGAAATGAAGAACCTCACCGAAGAAAACGGCAGCAATGCGTCCGGCCGTGCGGACTATAAGGTTGGCGAAGTCAGCCTCAATGACAAGAAAATCGGCTCGGCCAATATGGCCATGAGCCTGAAAAACCTCGACATCCCGTCGACCATGTCGCTGATGCAGATTTACCAGACCAAATTGCAGCCTTACGAAAAAGCCGCCGCTGAAGCCGCCGCCGCTGGCCTGCCGGCACCTGAGCTGAACCTGACCGAAGCTGAAAGCGCGCAAGTCAAAGCCGATCTGCAAAAACTGCTGGCTGCCGGCCCACAGTTTGCGCTGGAAAACCTCTCGTTCAATACCGCCAACGGTGAGAGCAAGGCCAATCTGGTGATCGACCTGACCAAGCCGCAATCGATGGATCTGCCGCCGGATCAGTTGGGCAAACAACTGATCGCGTTGCTCGACCTGAATATCCAGGTGTCCAAGCCAATGCTGGTCGATCTGCTCAGCGTGCAGGCGCAACTCGACGGTCAGACCGATGCCAAAGCCATCGTCGATCAATCCAAGGAAGCGGCCGACATGTTCGCCGGCATGGCCGTCGGTTCGCAGTTGGCCGTCGTCGACGGCACCAACGTCGTGACCAAGCTGCATTACGCCGCCAATCAGGTCGAATTCAACGGCCAGAAGATGACCGTCGAGCAGTTCGTCGGCTTCCTGATGAGCAAGTTCGCAGGCGTCACGCAAGTGCAGTAATTCTGCGTTCTTAATAGCAACGCCCGGCCTCTGTATCGCACAGACGCCGGGCGTTTTGCTGTCTGGCGTTCGGGTTTTTGGCGTTTCCGGAGCACGATTCTGAACAATTATTGTGTTCCGGATACTGGTCCGCGCTTGCGTGCAAGACTGCCTGACTAAGCTTGGCCGTTGCATGTGCATGGGCGGCCACCGTTACGAAAGGGCAAGGAGGGCATTGCGACCCGGCTGGCCATGTAAGGATGCTGACGAATGCCGCGTATTGATGTTCCTGTATTACATCGTGGTTTACGCCCTTTGTTTCGAGTCGCGCTGTGCAGCCAGTTGCTCTGGCCGGCGCTGGCGTTTGCCGACACACCCTACGATCAGATGGTGCGCGACGCCCGTGCCGGGCAAACCACGCCGGCGCTGACGGTTTTGCGTCAGGTGCCACCCGGCCAGTCGACCACCGGGCAGATCAGCGATCACCTGCAAATCGCCAGTTGGGCCGGACTCGACGCCGAAGTGGTGCAGGTCTATGAAACCCAGGGCCGCGACCGCGTGCTGCCGGTTCAGGCGCTGACCGCCACTGCGCGCGCCTACCGCAACCTCAAGCGCTGGGATCAAGCCACTCAGGTCTACAACAAGGCTCTGGCGCTGGAGCCGGATAACGCCGATCTGCAACTGGGCCTGGCCCTGACTCAGGCTGATGCCGGTAAGCCCGACGAAGCGGTGACCCGCGCCAAAGCGCTGGTAGCGGCCAAACCTGATGATCCTTCCCGCCGTCTGGCGCTGGGCTACGCGTTGACCCGCGCCGGCAAACAGTACGACGCCCTGTTCGAATACGATCAAGCCTTCAAACGCGCCGGCAACAAACCGGACGTCGCTCGTGAATACGTGGTTGCCCTGCAAAAGGCGCGTCTGCCGGAACCGGCGTTGCGTCTGACCAATCAACGTCCGGGTCTGATTGATCCGCCCACGTTGCGTCGCCTCGAAGGCGATCTGGCTGCCGAGCGCGTGCGCCTCGCCGAACTCGCCACCCGCAGCGAAAAAGAACGCTACGTCATCGCCGATCGCGCGCTGGCCGACTACGACAAGCTGATCGCTACCTGGACGCCGGACGCCAGCGCTCAGGATGACGTGACCCGCTGGCGCATCGACCGCATGGGTGCGCTCAAGGCCCGGGTACGCACGGCAGACGTCATCACTGAGTACCAGAAGCTGCAAGCCGAAGGCGTGAAGATTCCGACTTACGCCCTGCGCTGGGTGGCGGCGTCGTATCTGGATCAGCGTGAACCGGAAATCGCCACGGGCTTGTATCGCCAGGTGCTTTCGGCGCCGGACGCCGATGTCGGTGATCGCCTCGAAGACAGCACCGCGCTGTACTACGCGTTGTTGGAAAGCGACCGCGCCGATGAAGCGCGCAAAGTCGCCGAGGACGCCGCCAAGTCTCAGCGTCCGCGTGTCGAACTCAAAGGTTTGCCCATCGGCAACCCCAACCATGAATGGATGGACGCCCAGCAGTTGGCTGCGCAGGCCGGGACCTATGGTTCCGATTTGCCCCACAGCGAAGAACGCTTGCAGACGCTGGTCGATCAGGCCCCCGGCAATGTCGGCTTGCGTCTGGCCCAGGCCGACCTGTATCTGGCGCGGCAATGGCCGCGCCGTGCGGAACTCCAGCTCAAGGAAACAGAGAGCATGGTGCCGCGCGGCATGGGCCTGGAAGTCGCGCAGGCGCGCACGGCGATGACGCTGCAGGAATGGCGGCAGATGGATGCGCTGACCGATGACGTGGTCGCGCGTTTTCCTGATAACCGTCAGGTCCAGCGAGCAGCGCGCGAGCGCGAAGTGCATGACATGTCCGAACTGCGCGTCGAAGCCTACGGCGGCAAGGCCAATGGTGGCGGCAGCGGCGATGCCGGAGCCGTCAGCGGTAGCCGCGATTTCGGCATCCAGACTACCCTGTACAGCCCGCCCATTGATGAAGACTGGCGCGTGTTCGCCGGGGCCGGTTATGCCACCGGCGACTTCGCCGAAGGCACCGGGCACCACCGCTTCCAGCGCGTTGGCCTGGAGCGGCGCACCCGCGACATGACCCTTGAAGCGGAAGTCTCCAACCACTCTTACGGGTTCGGCGACAAACAGGGCGCGCGTCTGGCGATCGCCCGCGACATCAATGACCACTGGCAGTACGGCGGCAGCCTCGAATACCTGTCGGCCGAGACGCCATTGCGCGCGCTCAACAGCGACATCAAGGCCAATGGCGGCAGCGGTTTCATCCGCTGGCGCGCCAATGAAAGTCGCGAGTGGCGTCTGTCGGTCAGCCCATCGCACTTCAGTGACGGCAACAACCGCGTCGAAGCCTTGCTTACCGGCCGTGAGGGCGTCTACAGCGCGCCGAACGTGCAGGTCGATGCAGGACTGGAAGTCGGCACCAGCCACAACTCCAAGTCCGATGACGTGCCGTACTTCAACCCCAAATCCGATTTCAGCGTGATGCCGCTGGTCAACGTCAATCACGTGCTCTACCACCGCTACGAAACCTCTTGGAGCCAGCAGTTCCAGGCCGGCGCGGGCACGTACAGCCAACGTGATCACGGCACTGGCGGCATGGCCTTGCTCGGTTACGGCCAGCGTTATGCCTGGAACGACGTATTCGAGGTGGGCGGTTTGCTCAGTGTGATCAACCGGCCCTACGACGGGGATCGGGAGACCGATCTGCGTCTGCTCGTCGACCTCACTTTCCGCTTCTAGAAGAGTTTGAAGATGCCTTTGATTTCGCGTTTCATCCTTCTGCTGGGAGCGCTGCTGGTCAGCGCCTGCGCCCAGCAAGCTCCGGCCTTCGCGCCGCCGTCCGAGCGTCCGCTGGCGGCCAGCGAAAAACCGTGGCCGAAAAACCACGTGCTCGGCATCGCCTATCACGATGTTGAAGACCGTGATCCCGATCAGGCGGTGGTCGCGGTGCGCACCGAGCGCATGATCGAACAGCTCGCCTGGCTGCGTGAGAACGGCTACAAACCGGTCACCGTCGACCAGATCATGGCTGCGCGCAAGGGCGGCCCGGAGCTGCCGGCGAAAGCGATTCTGCTCAGCTTCGACGACGGTTATGCGAGCTTCTATACCCGCGTGCTGCCGGTGCTGCGCGCCTACAACTGGCACGCCTTGCTGGCCCCGGTCGGCGTCTGGATCGACACGCCGCTCAATCAACCGGTGGATTTTGCTGGCGCCCCGCGTGCGCGTTCCGACTTCCTGACCTGGGATCAGGTGCGTGAAATCTCGCAATCGGGTCTGGTGGAAATCGCCGCGCACACCGACGCCAACCACAAAGGGATTCTGGCCAATCCGCAAGGCAACATGCAGCCTGCCGCGGCGACCCGGCGCTACGATCCAGTGACCAAACGCTATGAATCCGAGGCCGATTTTCAGGCTCGGATTCGTGTCGACGTAAACAATATCTCGGAAAAAATCCGCAAGGTCACCGGCAAGAAACCACGGGTCTGGGTCTGGCCGTATGGTGCGGCGGACGGTACTTCGCTGACCGTGGTCGGCGAGGAGGGCTACGAAATGGCCCTGACCCTCGACGACGGTCTCGATGCCCTCGACAACCTGATGAGCAGCCCGCGCTTCCTGGTTTCCTCCGATCCCGATGGCGAGGTTTTCTCCAATAGCATCGTCGACGTGCAGTCGGATTTCGTCATGCGTGTGGTGCACGTTGATCTGGACAACGTCTACGACCCCGACCCGGCGCAACAGGACATCAACCTCGGCAAACTGGTGCAGCGCATGGCCGACATGGGCGCCAACACGGTGTTCCTGCAAGCCTTTGCCGATCCGCAGGGCGATGGTCTGGTGCACTCGCTGTACTTCCCCAACCGTCACTTGCCGGTACGTGCCGACATTTTCGACCGCGTTGCCTGGCAGCTGCGCACTCGCGCCAATGTGAAGGTGTTTGCGTGGATGCCGGTGCTGAGTTTCGGCCTCGATTCGAAACTGCCACGTGTCACCCGCTGGGACCCGAAAACCGGTACAACCGCTGTCGATCCGGATCAGTACACACGCCTTTCGCCGTTCGATCCCGAGGTGCGGCGGATTATCGGTGAAATTTACGAGGACGTAGCGCGCCTGACCTCGGTCGACGGCATCCTCTATCACGACGATGCGCTGCTTTCGGATTTCGAAGACGCCAGCCCTGAAGCCTTGAAAGCTTACGCCGCCCAAGGTTTGCCCGGCTCGATTGCCGCGTTGCGCGATGACCCGGCAGCGATGCAGCGCTGGACGCGGTTCAAGAGCAGATACCTCATCGATTTCACCAACGAGTTGACCGCCAAAGTCCGCGCCATCCGTGGCCCGCAGGTTATGACCGCGCGCAATATTTTCGCCGAGCCGATGCTCAATCCCGAGAGCGAAGCCTGGTACGCACAGAACCTCGACGACTTCCTGCAAACCTACGACTGGACCGCACCGATGGCCATGCCGCTCATGGAAAAACAGACCCAGGCCGAGTCCGGCCCGTGGCTGGAAACCTTGGTGCAAACCGTCAGCAAGCGCCCCGGAGCCCTGAACCGCACGGTGTTCGAATTGCAGGCCCGCGACTGGACGAAAAAGGATCAGGCCGATATCGACGGCGCGCATCTGGCGGACTGGATGAGCCGCCTCAAGCGCCAAGGCGCGACCAGTTTCGGCTACTACCCGGACAACTTCCTCGACAACCTGCCGGACCTGAAAACCGTAAGGCCTGCGCTCTCCAACAAATGGAATCCATAACATGCTGGATAGACTGTTAGCCCTGCTTGTTCTGGCGCTCGTCCTCGGCGTGCCGCTGGGCCTGATCTTCCTGGTGACCGGGCAGTTCCTGATGGACTTCGTGTTCTTCTACCCGCTGTTCATGTCCGGGTTGTGGATTGCCGGCGGCCTGTATTTCTGGCTGCACTGGGAGCGCCACTGGCCGTGGCAGGACGACACGCTACCGCCGCCACTGGAAGGCGAGCCGCTGATCTCGATTCTGATCCCTTGCTACAACGAAGGTGACAACGCCGCCGACACCATCCACGCGGCGCTGGCCCAGCACTACCCGAACATCGAAGTCATCGCGATCAACGACGGCTCCAAGGACAACACCGCCGAAGTGCTGGATGCGCTGGCCAAGGAAGATCCACGTTTGCGCGTGCTGCATCTGGCGGAAAACCAGGGCAAAGCCGTCGCATTGCGCATGGGTGCCATCGCGGCGCGCAGTGAATATCTGGTGTGCATCGACGGTGACGCACTGCTGGCGCCGAACACCGCGGCGTATCTGGTTGCACCGATGCTGGATAACGCACGCCTCGGCGCAGTGACCGGCAACCCACGGATTCGTACGCGTTCGACGCTGGTCGGGCGGGTGCAGGTCGGCGAGTTCTCCTCGATCATCGGGCTCATTAAACGCACGCAACGGGTGTTCGGGCGGATCTTTACCGTCTCCGGCGTAATCGTCGCGTTCCGCCGTAGCGCGCTGAACCGCGTCGGTTACTGGAGCCCGGACATGATCACTGAAGACATCGACATCAGCTGGAAGCTGCAACTCGATCACTGGAGCATCTTCTACGAGCCGCGCGCGCTGTGCTGGATCCTGATGCCGGAAACCCTCGGTGGTTTGTGGAAGCAGCGTTTGCGCTGGGCGCAGGGCGGCGCCGAAGTGCTGTTCAAAAACATCCGTGGCATTTGGCAGTACCGCCATCGTTATCTGTGGCCGCTGCTGTTTGAATACTGCCTGTCGACCGGTTGGGCATTCACCTTCCTGCTGTCGGTAATTTTCTGGGGCGTCGGCAAGTTCGTGGTCATGCCGGAGGCCATCGCGGTGGATCACTTGATGCCACCGGCGTTCACCGGGCTGTTGCTGGCGTTCGTCTGTCTGGTGCAGTTCGCCGTCAGCATCATCATCGACCGTCGCTACGAGCCAGGTTTGGGCAAGACCATGTTCTGGGTGGTCTGGTACCCGATCGCGTTCTGGTTTGTCAGTTTGCTGACGACGCTGGTCAGCTTCCCGAAAGTGCTGTTCGGCCAACATCAGAAACGCGCGCGTTGGGTCAGTCCTGATCGGGGCATCAAACCGATCGGCGACGACGAAGAGGAGGTCATCAAATGAAAATCATCCGGACCCGCCAACGGCCTTTTCTGGTCGTGGTCGATGTGGTGCTTACCGTAGTGGCGTGGGTGGGGCTGTTGTTCTTGCTGATCCGTGGGTTATGGCCATTGATTGAAACCTATGCGGGTGGGCCTCGCATCGATCACTCGGCGTTCGACGCGCTGGGCACCCTGCAGATTTATCTGTGGATTGCCTTGGTCAACGCGGTGATTCTGATTTCCTGGGCGCGTTATCAGCAGCGCAAAAGTCGCAGTTTTGCCCAGCGCCGCTTGCCGTCGCCGGTGATCGACGATGAAGGCTTGAGCAAGAGTTTCAAGCTTTGCGATGACCGCTTGCAGAAACTGCGCACGCCCGGGGTGATGACCATTCACAACGATCAGGAAGGCGACATCAGCCATGTGGTGACGCATTTCTGGCCGGTGCAGCAGGAAGAATTGCCACCGCCGCTGGCACCGCTGGAGCATCCACGGGTGATCTTTCTGCATGCCGAGGATGACGATAATCGCGAACCCCTTACCCGGCTTTGATCGTTCCCACGCTCTGCGTGGGAATGCCTCTTGGGACGCTCCGCGTCCAGTGACGCGGAGCGTCACGGGCTGCATTCCCACGCAGGAGCGTGGGAACGATCAATCGGCCGCTAATCGCGGATCAGTGTCCAGGCTTCCTCCATTGGCAGAGGTTGCTTCATGCGCTCGGCCAGCAGCGCCATCGCCCGTTCCTTCTCGCAAGCCACAGCGGCGACCAGAACACCGTTTCTACCGAACAGGCCAATGAACGGCGGTTGTTCGGGCTCGCCAAGAAACTGCACTTCATCCCAATGTTCGGCGTGGCCGAGGTAGTCGTAATTCTTGCCGAAGTGCCAGGTCCAGAAGAACGGCACGTTGAGGTAATGTTCGTCGCCACCGAGCATGTTGGCAGCGGCGATTCGTGCGTGTTGCTGAGCCAGGCGCCAGTGCTCGATGCGTTGCGGCTGGCCGTGGAGCGGGAAGGTGGCGATGTCGCCGATCGCCCACAGGCCTTCGGTGACACGCATGCCGTCATCGACGCGCAATGACTGATCTTTTTCCCTCGGCAGTGACGCAAAAGCTTCGGTGGCCGGATGCACGCCGACCCCGGCCAGCACCAGATCCGCCGAAAGACGCAGGCCATTGTCCAGCAATACTGTCTCGACTTTGCCATCGCCGATGATTTCGGTGGCTGCGTGCTCGGTAATGAATTTCACGCCGTTCTGTTCGTGCAGCGCGCGGATCGCCTTGCCCACAGCCTCACCGAACTGGGCAGCGAAAGGAATTGCGTGCCGAGCCAGCACCGTGACGTCGAGACCGTATTGGCGCAGGGCCGAGGCGCATTCGAGGGCGATGAAGCTGTCGCCGATGATCACTGCACGTTGTTCCGGTCTGGCAGTGTTCATGATCCGTTCTGCCTGAGCTTTTGAGCGCAGCACGAATACCTGTGGAAGATCTGCGCCGGGTAAATCCAGCGGATTGGGCTCGCCGCCAGTGGCGAGCACCGCCGCGTCGTAACGCAGCGACTGGCCGTCTTCGAGGTGAAGGGATTTGGCCGAGGCATTGATTGAGCTGATTTCACCTCGTTGGCGTTCAATGCGCTGGTCTTTATAGAAGTCATCTTCACGCAACGGCGGTATTTCTCGCGGGGGCATGTCCCCGGCGAGGACAAATTTGCTCAGCACCGTACGGTCGTAACCCGCCTCCGGCTCGCGATCGATCATCACGATACGGCCACCGAAACCCTTCTCCCGCAACGCCGCCGCGCATGCCGTACCTGCTGCGCCGGCGCCGACAATCACAAACGTACGCGAATCATCCACCGGAGGCGTATGCGGGTCGGGCAACGGTTGATCGTCGACCCAAACCTCTTCGCCACGCAGCTCCAGTGGATATCGCTTGAGGCTGTCGAGGGCCGGTGGCTCGCATAACGCGCCATCCTCCGCCCGAAACGCAGCCTTGTGCCACGGGCAGATCAGGCGTCCGTGACACAACGCTCCGTCAGCCAGCGGCGCGCTGGCATGTGGGCATTCGCCCTGAAACGCACGTAACAGGCCGTTCGCGCGCAACAGCACAATCTTGCAGTCGCCGATTTCAACTTGCAGGCCACGGTCTTCAGGGACATCGGCGAAACGGGCGACGCGGTGCAGGGACATGTTCGACTTCCTCGCAGGCATTTCTCTTGTGAGTTTGCGTCGTAGTGCGAGGTTCAGCCATTTGCCACTGCCACGGCACGAACGGTACAGCTATAGTTTGCAAGCCGACGACGGCCCCACTGCACAAGGTGCTCCCGGAATGACCCGATTGACCTCTCTCAACCCCTGGCTGGCGGCCCTTGCTGTCACCCTTTGCGTGCAGTTTCCGGCGCAGGCCCAGGAGCGTTTCACCCTGAACATCCCGGGTGTTTCCGATAACCGCCTGTTCACCTCGGCAGCGGCCAGCGATGCGCCCGGTTGCGGCGGCAAGAACCAGTCGCCGGCGCTGAGCTGGAACGCAGGACCTGCCGGCACCCAGAGTTACGCGATCGTCATGCACGATCCGGACGGCCAGAAAGGCCTGGGCGTCGATCACTGGATTCATTACGGCATCAAAGCCACCACGCACCAGATTGCAGCGGGTGTCGGCGCCAAATCCGCGTTCGAAGGTGTCGGCGGCACCAACAGCAAGGGCAACACCCATTACATGGGGCCGTGCCCGCCAGTGGGCGACAGCGCGCACCATTACATTATCCAGATCTACGCGCTGGATCTGGCCCCGGACGCCTTGCCGGCCGGTTTGACTCGCGCCGAACTGATGGAAAAAATCAAAGGCCATGTGCTGCGTAACAGCAGTGCGGTGCGGCGTTATCACCGCTGAAAATATTTTTAGCGGCGTTTAACCCGAACTGAAAGGGCTGCCCGTCTCAGTGGATGAATGCTCAATTTCATCCCGAGGTCAGCCCCCATGTCTCTTCCTTTTTTGCGTCCTGTTGCGGTTGCTGTGCTGCTGGTACTCGCCGGTTGCGGTGCTTCGTCCACGCCCGATAACGCTGCTGTGCCAGCGCCGGCGCAGCCTGAAGTTCTGGTTCAACAGGAAGCCGTGATGGCTGACAGCTCAATGGCCAAACGCGCGCTGTACAGGATGCCCAATGCGGGCAGCGCGCCGATGCCGTTGAGTGAAAGTTATCCACAGAGCCATCGCGACGAGCAGCGCGAGCAGTATCAGACGTTGGCTGATAACCCGATCCACAGCGTCGCCGAGACGCCGGTTTCGACTTTCAGTGCCGACGTCGATACGGGCGCTTATGCCAACGTCCGCCGCTTGCTCAATCAGGGCCGACTGCCGCCGGAAGGCGCGGTGAGGCTGGAGGAACTGGTCAATTACTTCCCCTACGACTACGCGCTGCCCAGTGATGGCTCGCCCTTCGGCGTGACCACCGAACTGGCCGCTTCACCGTGGAACCCGCACACCCGCTTGCTGCGCATCGGCATCAAGGCCTCCGACCGAGCCGTGGCGGAACTGGCCCCGGCCAATCTGGTATTTCTGGTCGACGTGTCCGGCTCGATGGATCGCCGCGAAGGCCTGCCGATGGTCAAAAGCACGCTGAAATTGTTGGTCGATCAGTTGCGCGATCAAGATCGCGTGTCTTTGGTGGTGTATGCCGGCGAATCGAGAGTGGTGCTGGAGCCTACTTCCGGACGGGAGAAAGCGAAAATTCGTACAGCCATTGAACAATTGACTGCCGGCGGTTCGACCGCTGGTGCTTCCGGTATCGAATTGGCCTACCAAATGGCACAGCAAGCTTTCATCCCCAAAGGCATCAACCGCATCCTCTTGGCCACCGATGGCGACTTCAATGTCGGCGTCAGCGACTTCGACAGCCTCAAGCAAATGGCTGTGGATAAACGCCAAAGCGGAATTTCGCTGACGACCCTGGGTTTTGGTGTGGATAACTACAATGAGCACTTGATGGAACAACTGGCCGACGCCGGCGACGGTAACTACGCCTACATTGATAATCTGCGCGAGGCGCGCAAAGTGCTGGTGGATCAGTTGAGTTCGACCCTCGCCGTGGTGGCGCAAAACGTCAAACTGCAGGTGGAATTCAACCCGGCACAGGTCAGTGAATATCGACTGCTCGGCTACGAAAACCGTGCGTTGAAGCGTGAGGATTTCAGCAATGACAAAGTCGATGCCGGCGAAATCGGCGCAGGACACACGGTGACCGCGCTGTACGAAATTGTTCCGGCGGGCGAGCAGGGCTGGCTGGAGCCGCTGCGTTACGGCAAATCCGACGCTGTTGTTTCGGCAAAGAGCGGAGAATTAGCAATGCTGCGTGTGCGTTATCAGCGTGCCGAAGGTGGGAAAAGTCTGCTGATCGAACGGCCCATCGCCAATCAGGTTGCAACTGCCAGCGAGGATCTGCGTTTTGCCGCCGCCGTGGCCGCGTTCTCCCAGCAACTCAAGGACGGCCGTTATACCGGCGACTTCAGCCTGAAGGACACCGAGGCATTGGCCCGTGGCGCTCGCGGCGATGATCGCTTCGGTCTGCGCAACGAGTTCGTGCAACTGGTCGAATTGGCGCAAAGTCTGCGCACATCGAGCGCTTCGAACGCGCTGGCCACTGAACGACGGATTGAATAAGTGAGTCGTCTGAAAGGCTTCATCAGCCAGCTGTTTGCCTCGGCAGACAGCTCAACCGCCAGCAGCGATGAATCGCTGCTGGCGCGTTATCGCGAGGGCGACGGCGCCGCTTTCGAGATTTTGTACGCGCGCCATCGCCAAGGCCTGTACCGGTTTCTGCTCGGGTTGAGCGGCAAACCGGAACTGGCCGACGAAGTATTTCAGGAGACCTGGCTGAGCCTGATCCGCAGCACCAGTCAGCCGCAAGGCCGGGCGACATTTCGTACATGGCTATTCCAGATCGCCCGCAATCGCCTGATCGATCACTGGCGTAAACAAGGCGCCCGACAACCGCTGCACGACAGCTATGACGAGCAAAATCACGCGGTCAGCGATGAGGCGAATGATCCCGAACAACTGTTCACTCTCAGCCGCGACAGCCAACGCCTGGACAGCGCCCTGCAAACCCTGCCCGCCGACCAGCGCGAAGTGTTCCTGCTGCGCGCCCACGGCGACCTCGACCTGGCACAAATCGCCAGCCTCACCGAAGCACCGCTGGAAACCGTTAAAAGCCGTTTGCGCTACGCCCAGCAAAAACTGCGTCGGCTGCTGGCCGAGGAGGTACTGACATGACTGACGCCCGCCAGACACCCGAAGATCCGCTGATCAAGCATGTACGCGAACAGCACAATGCCGAACCGCCAGCGCACATTGATGCGTTGATCCTCAACGCTGCGCATCGTCAAACCCCGGCGCCGAAACCAACCGTGTGGCAACGCTGGCTGGATGTCTGCCGCAAACCACGTTGGCAAGTCGCATTCGCCAGTCTTGTTGGCGTCGCCCTGATGTTGTCACTGGTCCAGCGCGCCCCCGAGCCGCAAGCGCAATTCGACTTCGCCCCAGCCCCCAAACTTGCTGTACCCATGACCGAAACGGACTCAGCGCAGTTGCACCGATTGTCCGCCCCGGCCGGCGCCATGCCGGCACCTGTGCCGATGATGGAAATGGCCGCGCCGATGCAAGATCAAGCGATCAGCGCCGATGAAACCAAACTCAGCAAACGCGCCACCGCCCCGGCCAATGGCCTCGACGCACAACTGCGCGAAGTCCTGCGCCTGCGCGAAGCCGGCCAGTCACAAGCCGCCGACAGCCTGTTCAACAACCTGCACAAACGCTACCCGAACGCCGATCTCGACGCCCGACTCGAACAGTTGCAGAAAAAATGACCGCCTGAGCCTCCAGCCATTTGGCATTACCCCGCAAAAACGCGCACTATCGGGCTATTGCCAATGCGCTGGAGGACAACGTGGCAGCAAAAATTGACCGCATCGCCCAACTCCTCAACTGCCCGGACAAGGGTGAAGAGATGCGGCGCGCGATTACTGAAGCGCGTAAGGAATTTCTGCTTAACCAGTCGCAAGAAGATGTCGTTGATGAAGATGACGTTTTTGAGGAGGTTGAGGAGGAAGACGACGATGATTACGATGAGTTTGACTGGACGACGGAGTGACGTCGTTCCAGCCCTTTTGCATCGCTCACAAAAAAGCCCCGGACCATCACAGTCCGGGGCTTTCTCGTTTAAATCAATGGCGCACCAGGCGGGATTCGAACCCACGACCCCTGCCTTCGGAGGGCAGTACTCTATCCAGCTGAGCTACTGGTGCAGCGGGCGACATCATACCTAGGTCGGCTCGGGGCGTCCATGCTGGGTTTTGGCACGGATTGTCAGTGCGCGTGTCGGCGCAAATCGCTGCATTCCATAAAGCGGTAACGTCCTGCAAAACCCTCGCTTGGCGCTTTCACGGGACTGATCTATGGTTCTGTTGCCGCGAGGGCTTTTGGCTCGTTGATCTGAAAAATTCCACAAACGCGGCGTTTTTGTTCTTTTTTTCGAACGACCTATTGTCCTTTAACCCCTTTGATCCTACGATCCGTTTGAGATTTCAAACGCTCGTTGACCGGGCGTTGAAGCGCCGGTGTTTCGAATCGTGCACTGTCGATGCGCCACACCCGGTCACTGATTTCCCTGACGGCAGCCTTGCGAGGCGCCTTTCTACAATCATAATTTGCTCCGCGCAGGCCGCGGTGCTGTTAAGGAAAGCCGACATGCAGCTTAAAGACACCCTGTTGTTCCGCCAGCAAGCCTTCATTGATGGCGCTTGGGTCGATGCGGACAACGGTCAGACGATCAAGGTCAACAACCCGGCCACCGGTGAAATCCTCGGTACCGTGCCAAAAATGGGCGCTGCCGAAACCCGCCGTGCCATCGAAGCCGCTGACAAGGCGCTGCCGGCCTGGCGTGCCCTGACCGCCAAAGAGCGTGCCGGCAAGCTGCGTCGCTGGTTCGAGCTGATGATCGAGAATCAGGACGACCTCGCGCGCCTGATGACCCTCGAACAGGGCAAGCCGCTGGCCGAAGCCAAGGGCGAAATCGTTTACGCCGCCTCGTTCATCGAGTGGTTCGCCGAGGAAGCCAAACGCATCTACGGTGACGTGATTCCGGGCCACCAGCCAGACAAGCGCCTGATCGTGATCAAGCAGCCAATCGGCGTGACCGCCGCGATCACTCCGTGGAACTTCCCGGCGGCGATGATCACCCGCAAGGCCGGTCCAGCGTTGGCTGCCGGTTGCACCATGGTGCTCAAGCCTGCTTCGCAAACTCCATTCTCCGCATTCGCCCTGGCCGAACTGGCTCAGCGCGCGGGCATTCCTGCGGGCGTGTTCAGCGTGGTGTCGGGCAGCGCCGGCGACATCGGCAGCGAGCTGACCAGCAACCCGATCGTGCGCAAGCTGTCCTTCACCGGTTCGACCGAAATCGGTCGTCAACTGATGTCGGAATGTGCCAAGGACATCAAGAAAGTCTCGCTGGAACTGGGCGGCAACGCGCCGTTCATCGTGTTCGACGACGCGGACCTGGATAAGGCCGTCGAAGGCGCGATCATTTCCAAGTACCGCAACAACGGCCAGACCTGCGTCTGCGCCAACCGTCTGTACATCCAGGATTCGGTCTACGACGCGTTCGCCGAGAAGCTGAAAGTGGCTGTGGCGAAACTGAAGATCGGCAACGGTCTGGAAGACGGCACCACCACTGGCCCACTGATCGACGAAAAAGCCGTGGCCAAGGTGCAAGAGCACATCGCTGATGCCGTGGCCAAAGGTGCCACCGTGCTGGCTGGCGGCAAGGCGATGGAAGGCAACTTCTTCGAGCCGACCATCCTCACCAACGTGCCGAAAAACGCCGCCGTAGCCAAGGAAGAAACCTTCGGTCCGCTGGCGCCGCTGTTCCGCTTCAAAGATGAAGCCGAAGTGATCGCGATGTCCAATGACACCGAGTTCGGTCTGGCTTCGTACTTCTATGCTCGCGACCTCGGTCGTGTGTTCCGCGTCGCTGAAGCGCTGGAATACGGCATGGTCGGCGTCAACACCGGGCTGATCTCCAACGAAGTCGCGCCGTTCGGCGGCATCAAGGCCTCGGGCCTGGGCCGTGAAGGCTCCAAGTACGGCATCGAAGATTACCTGGAAATCAAATACCTCTGCCTGGGCATCTAACCTCGGACAAGGATCGCTGCAAACGCAAAGGGCACGAGAGCGCTGTCCCTTTGCGTCGTTTCAAACCGGAATTTTCTCTGCGGCCAGGAACGCCGTGGCAGTCGATCATCGCATGCTGCCACCGTCGATTTCTCCCGCTTAATCCTTGAACCACGCCGCCCGATGAGCGGCGAATGAGGACTGTAATGAGCAAGACTAACGCTGAACTGATGGCCCGTCGTACCGCAGCTGTTCCACGTGGTGTTGGCCAGATTCACCCGATCTTCGCTGAGTCCGCGAAGAACGCTACCGTGACTGACGTTGAAGGTCGTGAGTTCATCGACTTCGCTGGCGGCATCGCTGTACTGAACACCGGCCACGTGCACCCGAAAATCATCGCCGCCGTGACCGAACAGCTGAACAAGCTGACTCACACTTGCTTCCAGGTACTGGCTTACGAGCCGTACGTTGAGCTGTGCGAAAAAATCAACGCCAAGGTGCCAGGTGATTTCGCCAAGAAAACCCTGCTGGTCACCACCGGTTCCGAAGCCGTGGAAAACGCCGTAAAAATCGCCCGTGCCGCCACTGGCCGCGCTGGCGTGATCGCTTTCACCGGCGCTTACCACGGTCGCACCATGATGACCCTGGGCCTGACCGGTAAAGTCGTGCCGTACTCGGCCGGCATGGGCCTGATGCCAGGCGGTATCTTCCGCGCGCTGTACCCGAACGAACTGCACGGCGTGAGCATCGACGACTCGATCGCTTCCATCGAGCGCATCTTCAAGAACGACGCTGAGCCGAAAGACATCGCCGCGATCATCATCGAACCTGTTCAGGGTGAAGGTGGTTTCTACGTCGCGCCGAAAGAATTCATGAAGCGCCTGCGCGCCTTGTGCGACCAGCACGGCATCCTGCTGATCGCTGACGAAGTACAAACCGGCGCTGGCCGTACCGGTACGTTCTTCGCCATGGAACAGATGGGTGTTGCTGCCGACCTGACCACGTTCGCCAAATCCATCGCTGGCGGCTTCCCGCTGGCCGGTGTTTGCGGCAAGGCCGAATACATGGACGCCATCGCGCCAGGCGGCCTGGGCGGCACCTACGCTGGTAGCCCGATCGCTTGCGCCGCGGCCCTGGCCGTAATGGAAGTGTTCGAAGAAGAGCAACTGCTGGACCGCTGCAAGGCTGTCGGCGAGCGTCTGGTCACTGGCCTGAAAGCTATCCAGGCCAAGTACCCGGTCATCGGCGAAGTTCGTGCGCTGGGCGCGATGATCGCGGTCGAGTTGTTCGAAAACGGCGACAGCCACAAGCCGAACGCTGCTGCTGTAGCGTCGGTGGTGGCCAAGGCGCGCGACAAGGGCCTGATCCTGCTGTCCTGCGGCACCTACGGCAACGTTCTGCGCGTCCTCGTACCGCTGACTTCGCCGGACGAGCAACTGGACAAAGGTCTGGCGATCATCGAAGAGTGCTTCTCGGAGCTGTAAGCCGCGCACTGTGTGATCGGATAGACAAAAAAACCCGCTTCGGCGGGTTTTTTTTCGCCCCGTGAACATATCAATTGCTTTTGCGCTGTATCGAAAGGCCAGCATTGGCTAAGGTTCAGGCATTGCAAGGGAGAGCGCGCATGACTGCCGTTGATTTACCCGCCGTACCCCGAGTGCTGATTGCCGAGGCCGATCCGTGGTCCCGGGACCTGCTCAAACAAGTGCTTCTGAACGTGCGTTGCGATGCGCGGATAGACTTGTGCGCCGACGGGCAGCAAGCCCTGTCATTGCTCAGTGAAGTGCCGTATGACCTGGCGATCGTCGATTGGGAGTTGCCCGGCATCGACGGCTTGAGCGTGCTGCGCAGCGTGCGTCAGCGCAAACGCAACCCACCGTTGCCGTTCATCCTGATGAGCAGCCGCAACGACAGCGCCAGTGTGCGCGAAGCGATTCCGTTGGCGCCCACGGCCTACCTGACCAAACCACTGAACATGGAAAGCCTGACCGAGCGTTTGCAGGGTTTACTGCTGAATGCCGGTGAAGAAGTGTTCTGTGAGGTGCCGGCATTGGCACCGGGCATGACCTTGTCGATATTCCTTGAACGCCGCCGCGAGCAGGCCGACGGCGCGCCGTTGATGACCGATGTGCAGGTGGCGGTAAAGCGCAGCCTCAATCCCAATGGCCTCGATCTGAAACTGTTGGAAGATGAGATCAAAACCGACCCACAAATCACTGCAGTGCTGATCGCTGCGGCCAACAGCGCGGCGCAGCACCACGGTGCACCGGTTCAAACGCTCGCTCAAGCCCTGCATCGCCTGGGCACCGGGCAGAGCATGAACCTGATTCTGGGGCTGGCACTCAAGCGCAGCGCCAAGCTCAGCGATCCTTGTCTGGCGGACTACGCCGAGCGTTACTGGGGCTTGTCGCTGCACACCGCTGAATACGCGCGCACCTTGGCACGCTTACTCGATCTCGATCAGGAGCGCTGTTACTGCGCGGGTATGCTCCATCGCCTGGGTGATCTGGCGTTGCTGCGTTGTCTGCAGGAGTGGCAGCAGGCCGGCGGTGCGCTGGATGAGTGGGAGGAGGTCGGCGAGGCGCTGGCGGAGTTTGGCGCGGCTTATGGTTCGGCGTTGCGCACCCGCTGGCGATTGCCGCTGGAGCTGCGTGAGCTGATTGCGTCGGTGTACCAGCTCGGCGGCGGGGTGTATTCCCGTGAGGCGCTGGTGATGAACATGGCGGCGCAGATGGCCCGCTTGACCGAGCATGAGGGCGTTGAGGAGTTGGCGAAGAGCCGCACGGCGCGGTTGCTCAAGATCGGGCTGCCGGAGTTGATGCGGATGCGCAAATAACCTGACTTACGCAAACCCCGCAATGGATCTCTGTGTAGCTGAGATACGGGTCAGGCAGAAATGATGCGGTTCTTGCCCTGTCGCTTGGCCTCATACATCGCCGCATCCGCGCGGGCGAACAGGCTGTCGAGGTTTTCGTCTTCCCCGGTAAGGCTGGTCAGCCCCTGGCTCACGGTGATGCCGAACGTCTGGCCGTCATGGCTGAAGCTCAAACGCTGAATCTCCTGCTGCAGCCGCTCGGCCACCTGCATGGCCATGTCCGGCGCACAACCGGGAAACACTGCGGCAAACTCTTCGCCGCCAATCCGCCCGAACAGATCGCCCCGGCGCAACGAGCCGCGTCCGCACTCGGCAATCCGCTGCAGAACATTATCGCCCTCCGGGTGGCCGTAGGTGTCATTGATCATTTTGAAATCATCGATATCCAGCAGCAGAAAGGCCATTTGTGCGCCCTGCACCTTCGCTACTTCGAACTCGCGATTGGCGCACTCGAAGAAGTGCCGGCGATTGCTGCTTTGGGTCAGCACGTCGGTGGTCGCCAGACGGTGCAACTCGGTTTCCATCTGCTTCTTGTCGGTGATGTCTTCGGCGATGCCGACGATGATCACCGGTTGCCCCGGCTCGTCCTGACGGTTGATGAAGCACTTGTCGCTGAGCCAGCGCACCTGACCGTCGGCGGCGATGATCCGGTATTCGCGATCTTCCACCGCGCCTCTGTGCAGGACTTCGGCGAGGCTGCGTTCGGCGTATTCCAGATCGTCGGGGTAGATGCTGTCGCGCCATTGGTTGTAGTCGGCGAGGAGGAGGCCGGCGGAGCGGCCGAAAATCCGTTCATAGGCGGGGCTGACATACAGCACCTGCCGGGTTTCCCAGTTGAAGGCCCAGAGCACAGCGTTGACGCTGACCAATAAGGAGCTGAACAGCTGTTCGCGTTCGCTCAAACGGGCGACTTCGCCTTGGGCATGCATCAACGCCATTAGCGTTTGTGCGGCCTCGGGCCACTTCGGTAAGGATGAGTCTTTTTGATTGTTATTGACCATCGGCACAGATCTCAAAGGCGTGCCGCAATTCGACAACGGCCACAGTACAGCCCGCCGGGATGGCGAAGTGTCTTTGAGATAGGCGATTTTTAGCGAAGTTCCGAAGGGTGCACCCGGGAGCCGGGTGCACCGATCAACGGTCTCAGGCGGCTGCAGGGCGCAGCGAGTAGGTTTTCAACTGGTCGGCGAATTCACGCAGGGACTGGATACCGCTGGCCTCGGCCTCGTGAATCCACTCTTTGATGGCGGCGAGCATGTCGTGGCCATTTGCGCTGGTCTTGACCCAGATCTGCTGCAGGGCCAAGCGTTTCTCGTAAATTACCTTCAGCGCCTGGCTGTGCTCGAGCATGGTCTGGATGCGCAAGTGATGACGATCTTCCAGCAGGCTGGTTTCCCGCGACAGCAGACGCTTGGCGCGGTGGAACTGGTGGCGCACCGAATGATCGACCTTGGCCAGCTCTTGCTTGACCAGCGGGCCGATCACCAATTTGCGGTACTGGGCCATGATCTGGAAGCGGTTGTTGAGGATGGCCATGGCGGTGTCCATGTCCAGATTGCCCTTGCCTTCGACGCGGTGGGCGATCGGCGCCACGCGCTGAACCTTGGCCAGACGCAGGAAGCTGAAGACTTTGATCCACGCCCAACCGAGGTCGAACTCCCACTTCTTCACCGACAGCTTGGCCGAGTTAGGGTAGGTGTGATGGTTGTTATGCAGTTCTTCGCCGCCGATCAGGATGCCCCACGGCACCAGATTGGTGGCTGCGTCGCGGCATTCGAAGTTGCGATAGCCGACCGCATGGCCCAGACCGTTGATCACGCCGGCGGCCCACACCGGGATCCACATCATCTGGATCGCCCAGATGGTGATGCCGATGGTGCCGAACAGCAGCAGGTCGATGACGCCCATGATCGCCACGCCCAACAGCGGGTAGCGGCTGTAGACGTTGCGCTCGATCCAGTCTTCGGGGCAGTTCTTGCCGTAGATGCGCAGGGTTTCCGGGTTTTGCGCTTCGGCGCGATACAGCTCGGCGCCGGTGCGCAGCACGGTGGAAAGGCCTTTGATGACCGGGCTGTGCGGGTCGTCTTCGGTTTCACACTTGGCGTGATGTTTACGGTGGATGGCGGTCCACTCGCGGGTGTTCTGCGCCGTGGTCAGCCACAACCAGAAACGGAAAAAGTGCTTCAGGCCAGCATTCAGCTCCAGCGAGCGATGGGCCGAGTAGCGGTGCAGATAGACCGTGACGGCGACAATTGTCACGTGGGTCATCAGCAGGGTGACTGCGACCAGAGACCAGGCCGACAAGCCAAGAAAACCTTCGTACCACATAGGCTATAGGGCCCTCGATAAAGATAAAAACAGCCGTTGCATTATCACCAAGCACACAGATAAAACCAGTCGCCCTTTCAGATAAGAGTCGCTGGATGTTTCTTGACCTATAATTCCAACCTTTTTGTAGGGACATGGACAGTCGAATGCCTGCCACTTACCGCGATGCTTTGCGTGCAGCGCTGCTTTATCTCGTGCTTGCTGCTGTCTGGCTGCAGGGCACTGATCATTTATTAAACAATTTCTTCGATAACTCCGTCGATCTTGCCCGATGGCAACTGATCAACGGTTACGTCTTCGCGGCGTTCAGCGCCGGGCTGATTTTCCTGGCGCGGGCGCGATTGTGCGAGTTTCTCGGAATAGGTGCGCGTTTGCGCGAACGCCACGCCGACCGCGAACGCCTGCGTCAAGCGGCGGCGGTCTTCGATTGCACCCGCGAAGGGGTGCTGGTGACCAACCATCAGGGGCTGATCGTGCACGTCAATCGTGCGTTCATCGAGATCACCGGTTATCAGCGTGAAGAAGTCCTCGGGCAGCAGCCGAGCCTGTTCAAGTCGGGCCATCATCCGCCGGGATTTTATCAGGCGATGTTTGCCACTCTGGAATCGCAGGGCGAATGGAGCGGCGAAATCTGGAACCGCCGAAAAAGCGGCGAGATTTATCCACAGTGGCAGACCATTCGGGTCATTCACGATGATCAGGGCCGGCGCAGCCATTACGTCGCGGTGTTTTCAGACATTAGTGCGATCAAGGATTCCGAGCATGAGCTCAAACACCTCGCGCACCACGATCCGCTGACTGATCTGCCCAATCGGCTGCTGTTCAGCGATCGCGCTGAACAGGCACTGGCCTCGGCGCAAAACCACAAGCGCGGTTGTGCACTGCTGATGCTTGATCTCGATCACTTCAAAATGATCAACGACAGCCTCGGCCATAACATCGGCGATCGCTTGCTCAAGGCCGTGGCAGCGCGCTTGCAGGCGCTGTTCGGCCCCGGCATTACGCTGGCGCGTCTCGGTGGTGATGAGTTCGCCGTACTGGCGGAAAGTTGTCCACAGCCGGTGCAGGCAGCAGCGCTGGCGCAACGGATTCTCGATGCACTGAAGGAGCCGTTCAGCATTGATGGCAATCAGTTGTTCATCAACGGCAGCCTCGGCATCAGCCTGTTCCCCAGTGACGCGTTGAGCGCCGAACAACTGTTGCGCAATGCCGACGCGGCGTTGTTCAAGGCCAAGAGCAGCGGGCGCAACGGGTACGCCTTGTACACCGAAGAACTCACCGCCCACGCCCAGCAACGGGTGGAAATCGCTTTCGAACTGCGCCGGGCGCTGGAGCAACGGGAATTGCGGGTGTTCTACCAGCCTGTACATGACTTGAAGACCAGTCGCTTGATCGGTGTTGAAGCCTTGGTGCGTTGGCAGCATCCGCAGCGCGGTCTGGTGTCGCCGGCGGAATTCATCCCGATTGCCGAGCGCACCGGGCTGATTGCCGAAATCGACGCGTGGGTGATGCAGCAGGCGTGTCGGCAGATGTGCCAGTGGCAACAGGCTGGAATCGTACTGTCATTTGTCGCGGTGAATGTGTCGTCGCGTTTGTTCGCCCGGCGTGAGCTTTATCAACAGGTCGCGCAGGTCCTGCATGACACCGGGCTGGATCCGGCGTATCTGGAGCTTGAAGTCACTGAAAGCGCGGTAATGGACGATCCGGAGGTGGCGCTGGAGCAGATGCATCGTTTGCGTGAATTGGGTATTCGTCTGGCCATCGATGATTTTGGTACCGGGTATTCATCGCTTTTGCGGCTCAAGCGCTTGCCGGTGCAGAAGCTGAAAATCGATCAGGGTTTTGTTGCCGGCTTGCCTTGGGACGAGGATGACGCAGCGATCGTGCGGGTGATCATCGCGCTGGCCCGGAGCATGGGCATGCAGGTGCATGCCGAGGGTATCGAGCAGGTTGAGCAGGCGGCGTTTTTGCTGGAGCAGGAATGTGATCTGGGGCAGGGGTATTGGTTTGGGCGGCCGGTTCAAGCGCAGGAGATTGATTGGGCAAGAACACCGGTGATTGGTTAAAAGATCAAAAGATCGTCCGATCGCGGCCCGAGCCTTCGGCAGCTCCTGCACCGATCCCTGTAGGAGCTG